>JBGQGO010000179.1:0-9869 GCA_041497455.1 Blastocatellia bacterium
GAGATAGTCTCCAAAGGGCTGACGTTCCATTACGACTCGATTCAGGGATTGAAGGTCATCACGTGGTCGGATCGAGGACTGACATATGCGCTGGTATCAGATCTGGAGGAACGCGGCCAGCAGTCCTGCATAGTGTGTCATCAGGGCACGAAGGATCAGGACTTCATAGAGAGTCTGAAGCCAAAGCAAGTTTCGAGACGGTTGTCGCCCTAGCAGGTACTGAAAGCCAAAGAGGGCCTCTCCTAGGGGAGTGATGATAATCCCACCAACTGCGTTTGTGGGATTGCACCCGAATACTTGCGTGTCATCGACTTTTTTCGCGGCCTGCTAAGGAGGACCCGCTTTTATGGACCGTGCTCTTTGTGAACCTAGCAGGCAGGGATGATGCCTGCGCGCCCAGCCGTCTCAGGTTCGCGCCAGCCGGCGGAGCTTACGCTTGAATTCGCGCGGATCGACTCGGTGTTTGAATGCCTTCACTCCGTTGATGAGGATCACCGGTATGTCATAACCGTATCGCTCGCCAAGCGCCGGGTCTTCGTCGATATTGACCTCTTCCAATGAGAACTCGCCGTCGCAACCAGAAGCATGAATTGCCGCCTTCGCCTCGTCACAAAGGCAGCAGCCCGGCCGCGTGTAGATGGTCACCGTTGCTTTTATCGTTTCAGTCATCAACTCCGCTCGATCTCAATAGAGGCGTTGCTTGACAAACTTTGGAGCGACATGCTAAAAACCGATCACTTCATAATAAAGCAGTCCGGAAGTAAAGTTCAGGCTCGATGAGAAACGTTCAGCGGAATTCATACAGTATATGTCGGCGAGGCGCGTCTGGCGCACTCGTTGGAACACGTCGTACTAATCGTCTCTCTAATGATGGACGGAATCGTGGAGACCTCCAGCATGGACACCGTTCAGGATGCGAACCAGAAGGTTGAGGGTGAGGAAAAGCAGAAAGTAACCCAAACGGCAGAGAAAGCTACACCACCGGCGCCGAAAGCGCCAGCATCAGCAGACAAACCTAAAGCAGCCGCTAAGGCCGCTGTCGGCAGTTCGGCAGGGGCTAAGGGCAAGACTGTCGAAAGCACGCCACCCGATCCGGTCAACAAGATGCGCCGCACCATAATCTGGACGGCTGTGGGCGGGTTCCTTGCCACCTGCTTCATGATGTTTCTGCGCTTCTTCCTCCCGAGAACCATCTTCGAACCAAGCACCATCTTCAGAGTAGGGTACGCGTCCGATTTCGGCTTCGGGGTCGACACTAAATTTCAGCAGCAATATCGCATCTGGGTTGTTCGCAACGCCGAAAGGCTGTTCGTTATTTACGCCCGATGCACACACCTGGGATGTACGCCCGATTGGAAACCAGGCGAGAATAAGTTCAAGTGCCCGTGCCACGGGAGCGGTTACACCAACGAAGGCATAAACTTTGAGGGACCCGCGCCACGCCCGATGGACCGCGCGCACATCGAGCTTGATCCGACGGGGCAAATCGTAGTCAATACCGCCAAATTGTATGAGTGGCCGAAGGGCGACAAGGGCCACTTCGACGAGCCGGGCGCGTTCATATCTGTCTAGTCCGGACTTGTTGTTGAGAATCTACCGCCCGAGTTGCAAGTCTTCGCTGTCGAGCGTCACCATCAGGAGCTTAGCAAATGGAACCTGAGAAACCTGATAAGCCTGAAGTGAGAACCGGCGCGGGTGTAACCGTCGCGGAAGAGGCCGCGCCGAGTGTAAAAGAAAACATCAAAGCGGAACTCGATCTTCTCAAGAAGAAGGCCGCCAAGGAATCCGTCCTTCAGGAGATCGAAGAACTCAAGGACCCGACAAAGTCTCAGATCTACAAGTCGATGTTCAGGGTCAAGCACGAGCCTACGCCGCGCTCGCGCTCGCTGGGGGTGCTCACAAACGTTTTCCTGCACCTCCATCCGGCCAAGATCAATCGCGATGCGGTTCGCTTCAGCTACACCTGGGGGATGGGCGGCATCACCTTCTATCTTTTCATCGTGCTGACCTTCACAGGTATTCTGCTGATGTTCTATTACCACCCGTCGAAAGGACAGGCTTTCCAGGACATCATCTATCTCGAAAACGATGTGCCGTTCGGCAAACTGCTTCGCAACATGCACCGCTGGGGCGCGCACCTGATGGTGATAACGACGTGGCTGCACATGCTGCGCGTGGTGCTGACGGGCTCGTACAAGACGCCGCGTGAGTTCAACTGGTCGGTTGGCGTTGTGCTGCTGGTGCTGACGCTGCTGCTGAGTTTCACGGGATACTTGCTGCCCGACGATCAACTTGGGTTCTGGGCCGTGACGGTTGGAACCAACATGGCTCGCGCGACTCCGGGCCTGGGGGCCGAAGGACCGTTCGGGCCGCAGATGGGAATGTCGCTCTATAACGATGTGCGGTTCGCGCTGCTTGGCGGATCGATCGTGGATGCGAACGCGCTGCTTCGAAGCTATATCTGGCACTGCATAGCGATCCCGACGATTGTCAGCGTGCTGCTCGCGGTGCACTTCTGGCGAGTCCGCAAGGACGGCGGGATATCGGGGCCCGCGCCGATTCAACTCGAGTCAGAGATGAGAGCGCCCGGCGCGAGGGCGGTGAAGAAACAAGTGGGATGATTGCCGATTGCCGATTGGCGATTGCGGACTTGCAAACCGCAGGTTTCAATCGGCAATCGGCAATCGCAAATCGGCAATGGAGAAATTATGGATTGGGCACAACTCTGGACTATCGTGTCGGCGCCTGACAACGTGCCAATTGTGGCGATGCTCTTTCTGGTTCCATTCTTCATGTGGATGGGCCTGCGGCAGGCGCGGGCGAATGACCGGCTCGCAGAGCAACTCGAAGGCGATCCCACGCTCGCCAAGACTCACCATCGCAAGACGTGGCCGTGGAAGCCTCACTGGTCACGTGAGTTGCACGTGTGGCCCTACCTGCTCAGGATCGAGTTCCTGGCGGTCCTCATTGTCACTGTTATCCTGTTCGTTTGGTCGATAACGCTCAACGCGCCGCTCGAGGAACCGGCGAACCCGAACCTCACGATGAACCCGTCGAAAGCGCCGTGGTACTTTCTCGGCCTGCAAGAGATGCTTGTTTATTTCGATCCGTGGATCGCCGGCGTCGTGATGCCCAGCTTGATGCTAGTTGGGTTGATGGCGTTCCCGTACGTCGACTCGAACCCGCTTGGGGTCGGCTATTACACGTGGAAGCAGCGCAAGGTCGCAATCGGGGCGTTCTTGTGGGGCTTCATCATGTGGATCGCTCTCATCTTCATCGGGACTTTTATTCGAGGTCCGGGTTGGGTGTGGTTCTGGCCGGGTCAGACGTGGGATCACAACGTCCAGCTCTACGAGATCAACCGCGATCTTCCGGACATTTTCGGAATCACGTCGCAACCCTGGAAGGGGATTTTCGGATTGTTGGTCGTGGGAGCTTTCTACTTGATCGCGGGCCTGGCGATTCACATCGTAGTCACATGGAGCAAGTTCGAGAAGAAGATCTTCGAGCGAACGACATTATTGCAGTACTCGGTGTTTCAGTTCTTCGCGATAACAGTGCTGGTGAGCATGCCAGTGAAGCTTTTGATCAGGCAGTTGTTCCGAATCAAGTACGTGATGGTTACGCCGTGGTTCAATATATAGGAGCGATACGACCTATAGGACCAATACGACCTATAGGGACAGGACTCTAAGATGGCAGACACTACTCAAAGCGAGCAGCTCGAGAAGAGGGCTCCGGACACACCTGAGCTCGACCCGATTGCCGACCGCTCGATGAGCGGCGCTCTATTGATATCTTCGCTCTTGCTGGTCGTCACCCTGATATGGTCGCTATATGACGAGGTCGTCGGGCAGCGGCCGTGGAGGAGTTATCAACGGGATTTTGTCTCGAAGTACGGAGAGTATCTGGAAACTGCGAAGGAGCAGCAAGGGAAGTCGGAGGCGGAAATTAAGAGCTCGCCCGAGTATCAAGAACTCAACCAGGCTTACGAGGAGGCCGCCGCCGCCGCTAAAGCGAAAACCGATCCCATCGACGAGCAGGGCAAGAGACTCGACGACAAGATTACAGCGGTAACGGCGCCCTTCACGGACGCGCGCTCCTGGATCGTCGCCAAGACTTATCAGCTTGAAGTGACCGAGAGCGAATCCGCGAAGAGCAGCCTTCGAGCGGCAATCGAAAGGAAAAAACAAGAGAAGATCGACTTCACCATGCCCAACGATGAGGGCAAAGAAGAAAAGAAGTCGCTAACTTTCCCCGAGCTCGAGACTCATTACAACAGCTTGCGGGACGAGAAAGCCCGCCTTGGGGCTGAGCGCGTTCAGATCACTCAACCTCGCGACGCTGCCCAGAAGAAGCGCGACGAGTATATGCAAGACCACCTCGGCGGCCTGACTGCGGAGCAGGTGGCCGGCTTGCAGAGAAAAGTCGAAGACTTCAAGTTCGAGATAAAGCAGATCAACGTAGGCGGCGTAGTAATCGACCGCTGCGAGTCTTGCCACCTCGGAGTCCGCGAGCCTATCAAGCTAACCAAGAAAAACATGGGTTGGACCGACGGCGAGGACCCCGCGGAGGACGCCGCAGCCGCTGCGTTCGTGTCGCATCCGAACAAGGAGTTGTTAAAGACACACGACCCCGATCGCTTTGGCTGCTCGACCTGTCATGGCGGCAACGGGCGCGGGACAACCTCGGTTGAAAAAGGTCACGGCCGATACAAGCACTGGCTGTGGCCGATGTATTACAAAGAGAACGTGGAGGCCGGGTGCAATCAATGTCATAACCGCGACCGCGTGCTGCAAGGGGCAGACCTTCTGAATCGCGGCAAGAACCTGTTTCAGGTTCGCGGGTGCGCCGGCTGCCATCGCTACGAAGCATTCGATCGCGAAGCCGATGCTCTGAGCAACGCGCGTCAGAGCATAAAGACGCTCGAGCTCGAGCGCACCGACAGAGGGCGCGAATATGAGCAGACTAAAGCCGAGGCCGGCGCCGCAAGCACCAAGGAAGAGGATGTCCCGAAGCTTCTTAAAAAACTCGATGCGATTCGTCAAATGATTTCACAGGTCGACGCGCGCGTCGACGAGTTTGATCTTCAAGCCAAGTACCTGATGCAGGACGTCAAGAAGATCGGGCCGAACCTGAAAGAGATCAAGGCCAAGCTGCGCAAGGATTGGATCCCGGTGTGGCTCTCTGATCCGCAAGCCTTCAGGCCCGGCACCAAAATGCCGACCTTCCGGCTCGAAGACGACGAGATCAAGGCCGTCTCCGCATTTCTCTGGCAATCGGCTCTTGAGGTGAAGCTGCCTTCTCAGCCGCAAGGCGACGCGGCTCACGGCAAGGAGCTGTTCAAGACACTCGGCTGTCTCGGCTGCCATTCGATCAACGGACAGGCGATCGATATGGGCAATCAGGTCATCGGCGGCGACTTTGCCGCGAACCTCTCGCGCGTGGGCGAGAAGGCAAACTACGATTACATCGTGCGCTGGGTGCATAATCCGCGGCAGCGGCTTGCGCCCTACTCGCCTACTCTGAAGCGCGACCTCACGCCGGCGGACTACAAGAAGAAGAACCTCCCGTTCGTGTTTGATGATGATCATTCGAAGAGCCCGGTCGATGGGCGCGAGCTTCAGATCCAGAACATGACGGTGATGCCCAACTTCCGGCTGTCGGATCAGGACGCGCACGACATCGCTACGTTTCTAACGATGCAGAAGCGGCCCGGTGTTGAGTATCGGAACGCTTCGTTCCTGGATGATGCGTCGCTCAAGTCGCGCGGCGAGCAGCTAGTGCGGCGGTACGGCTGCGCGGCATGCCACGAGATCAAGGGAATGGAAGATGAGCAGCGAATCGGAACTGAGCTGACTCTGGAAGGCAGCAAGCCGATCGAGCGGCTCGACTTCGCTCTGCTGCAAGAGCCCGCGATGCGAGGCGAGGATCCGATCACCGGCGCGGACCTCAATCGCGAGGGCCGGGAAGGGTGGTATGACCACAAGGGCTTCTTCGAGAACAAGCTCCGAAGCCCGGGCATCTACGACCGAGGCAAAGTGAAATCGGCGGATGAGCGCTTGCGCAT
Source organism: Blastocatellia bacterium (assembly GCA_041497455.1). Taxonomy (GTDB): domain Bacteria; phylum Acidobacteriota; class Blastocatellia; order UBA7656; family UBA7656; genus Onstottus_A. The sequence continues at coordinate 6,071 of JBGQGO010000179.1, forward strand.
GCCGAACATTTACCTGCCCGAGAGCGACGTCACCGCGCTCACGACTTTCTTGCTGGGCAGTGTTGAAACGAATCTTCCTCAATCGATGCGCTACAACCCGAGCGGCGGGAAGAAGTCGGTTCAAGACGGATGGTGGGTCGTCCAGAAGTACAACTGTATGGGTTGTCACAACGTGCTTGTGGGTCAGGACTCCATCTTGATGGGGCTGCCGATGTATCAGAGCGCCGACGGGAAGGAACAGTTGCCACCGCGGCTCACAAGCGAAGGCGCGAGGGTCAATCCGGACTGGCTGCTGCGCTTCTTGAAAGATCCTTCGCAAGCGACGCCAGCAGAGCGGGCGTCGCTAGCGCAAGCGGTAAGCGGTCACGCGCAGGCGGGAGGCGACGACTGGACCGCGAGTCTCGCGTTGCACGCGCAGCCGGGCGCCAATCGCAACGGCGTCAGGCGGTACTTGAAGGCGCGAATGCCGACCTTCAACTTCTCGCCCAACGAGCTTCAGGCGCTGGTGAACTTCTTCATGGGCGCATCTTCTCAGGCGCAGCCGTACATACCTGAGCGGCTCGATCCGCTAGCTGCCGACGAGCAAGGCATGGCTCGCGCGTTGTTCAGCTCGAACGCCGCGCCTTGCTTGAAGTGCCATATGACCGGCGATCCGGCGCACGATGCGCGAGCGACTGCGCCGAACTTCTTGCTTGCGCCAGAACGCTTGAAGCCCGCCTGGACGCGAAGATGGCTGCTCGATCCGCAATTGATCAGCCCGGGCACGTCGATGCCGTCCGACCTGTTCAAACGCGATCAGGCTCACGATCGATGGGTATTCAACGGGCCGACTCCGCCGGCGTTCCAGACTTACGAGAAGGACCACGTCGATTTGCTCGTGCGGTATATGTTCCAGATCTCGCTGGAGGAACAGAAACGGCTTGGCACGGGTGGCGGCGCTCCGAGCGCCGCGCCTGCGCCTGCAAGCGCGGGTAATAAGACGGCTTCGATCGATCGCAAGACTCGCCGCTTGAGCAGTCGCGGACCGATCGCAGCGATTCGAGCGCTCCCAGGGAAGTCAGATTGATGTTTAGAATTTAATGGTGACGCTGAGTTCTTACGTTCGAGTAAGAGATAAATTAGTCACGGAGAAAAGCAATGTTAAAGAAAATAGGAACAGTCTGCGCGATGCTGACACTGGCGGCCGTAGTGGTCGCGGTCGGCTGCAAAGGTAAAACGAAGAAGGCTGAAGACGGAGGGACGGACGGCGGCTCGAAACCGCAATACGCATCTAAGGGCGACGAAGGGACGATTACTGGAAAGGTCAGCTACGACGGCCCGCCGCCTGCGTTGAAGAAGATCGACATGAGCCAGGATGCGAACTGCGCCGGCGCGGCGGGCGACAAGTCCGCCGATGATCTGTTAGTCGCCGACGGCAAGCTGGCCAACGTGTTTGTGTACCTGAAGGGCGGCCCGGCTGACAAGTTCAGCTTCCCCACGCCGTCTGATCCCGTTGTGCTTGATCAACAGGGTTGCAGGTATCACCCGCGCGTGTTCGGCATTCAAACGAATCAAACCTTCAAGGTGATCAACAGCGACAGCACCACTCACAACATCCACCCGTCGCCGAAAGTGAATCCGGAGTGGAACAAGATGCAGGCGCAGGGCGCTGCTCCGATCGAGGAGAAGTTCAAAAGACCCGAGACTCTGATTCCGGTCAAGTGCAACCAGCATCCGTGGATGAAGGCCAACATCGGCGTGCTCGCGCACCCGTACTTCGCCGTAAGCGCAAAGGATGGCTCTTACACGATCAAGAACGTTCCGCCTGGAACGTACACGCTGGTCTTCTGGCACGAGACAAAGGGCGAGCAGACTCAGCAGGTCACGATCGCCGCTAAGGAGTCGAAGACGCAGGACGTCACTTACAAGGCTGGGGCTACGGCAGCCGCGACGTCGATGCAGATCGGGCCGGCGCTTGTATTGCCGTAGGGTTCGAGTACGAGGGTTGAGAGGGTTCGATTGATTGATCACAAGGGTACGGCAGTGAACGCGGGACCGAACATCGGGCTTCACCGGCTTGCGATTCTACTTTCTTGCATGACCGTTGTCTTGCTGGTGGCCGGGGCGCTGGTAACCAGCAATGAAGCGGGAGACTCCGTGCCGGACTGGCCAGTCTCGTTCGGGCGGTGGTTGATCAGCTCTAATCACTTTGTCGCCAACGTTCGGTTCGAGTACTCGCACCGCGTCATCGCAGGCGTCGTAGGACTGACGACTCTGCTCCTGGCGGTGTGGGCGCATTTCAGCGAGCGTCGATCCTGGGTGCGAAAGCTCGGACTAGTCGCGTTCGCGGGCGTCGCCGCACAAGCCGGCATCGGGGGATTGAGGGTGCTCTTTCCTGAGTACAAGGCTCTGATCGCGGTCCCGCACGCGCTGATAGCACAGAGCTTTTTCGCGGTCGTCGTGGCCATCGTTGTATTCACCTCTCGAAGCTGGTCGGCGGTGCACGAAGTGAAACCGGATGCCGCCGGTCTGCCGCTTCGCAAGTTGGTCGCGGCGGCCGTTGGCGCGGTGTTGATTCAGCTTGTACTTGGCGCGGGGTTTCGCCACCAGGCTTTCGGTATCATTCCACACATCGTTGGCGCGCTGGCGGTGACGCTGTTGATTCTTTCGACGGCCGTGATTTTGATGCGGCGTCACAAGCACGACGATTATTTGACTCGTCCTGGCAAGCTTGCCGCCGGGCTCTTGATGGCTCAACTCTGCCTGGGCGTGGCGGCTTACCTCGCGCGGCTGGCCTCGGTGGGCGATCCGCAGCCGCTCGAGCCGATGATCTCGCTGACCGTCGCGCATCTCGTTGTAGGAGGGCTGACGCTTGCCACGATCGTTGTGCTGGCGCTGAGGTGTTATCAGGTGCTTGCCCCGGAACGCCACCAAGCCCCCGAGCAAGCCATTGATGCTGCTGGCCCGCGCGGGCTTCATTCATCCGCCAGAGGAGCGGCGGTATAAACACTATGGAATCACTCGCAGGACAAGTTGTGATCATCGATCGAGCGAGCTTATCGTTTGCCGCGAAGCTTTCCGCTTATTCCGAGCTCACGAAGCCGCGCATAACCTTTCTGGTCGTGCTGACGGCTGCCGCCGGCTTCTGCATGGGCTCCGCTTCGGGGATTGACTATGCGCGGCTGTTGAATATGTCGATAGGCATTGCGCTGCTGTCGTCGGGGCTTGCGACTCTCAATCAATACATCGAGCGCGATCTCGATCGATTGATGCGGCGCACGCAAGCGAGACCGCTGCCGGCAGGAAAGCTTTTGCCCGCTGAAGCGGCGGTGTTTGGAATCCTCCTCTCGGTTATTGCCACGGCGTACCTCGCGATTTTGATCAACCCGCTGTCGGCGTTGCTCGGCGTGGCGACGCTCGCGAGCTATCTCTTCGTGTACACGCTGCTGAAAACCAAGACGACGTTGTCGACGGTGCTGGGCGCGTTCCCGGGGGCGATGCCGCCATTCATCGGATGGGTGGCTGCCAGCGGATCGGTCACAGTCGAGGCCTGGATCTTATTTGCGATTTTGTTCTTGTGGCAGTTCCCGCACTTCCTTGCGATCGCGTGGATGTATCGCGATGACTACGCGCGAGCCGGAATCAAGATGCTGCCGGTGGTCGAGCCCGACGGAAAAGTCACCGGGCAGCAGATCATCAGCTACACGTTGCTGCTGATCCCGGTGAGTCTGCTGCCGGCGGTGACCGGGTTGGCGGGCTCGATTTACCTTGTGGGCGCGGCGGTGCTCGGTGTGGGGTTTCTATATTTCAGCGCGCGGGC
>JBGQGO010000180.1:0-9756 GCA_041497455.1 Blastocatellia bacterium
CCAAGGGAGTGATGGGCACGGGACTTGGGCTCGCAGTCAGCCACAGCATTATCGAACGCCACGGCGGCCGCATTGATGCGCGCAGCAGTCTGGGAAAGGGCACAACCTTCACCATAAGCTTGCCGGCCGGCGAGACGGGAGCTCGAAAACTGACCGGCGACCTGAAAGCCCGCGAGAAGCCTGTAAACATCCTCGTGGTAGACGACGACCAGCGGGTGCGCGAAGCACTGGTGGGCATGCTGAATATGGCCGGGCACCACACCGATCACGCCGGAAGCGGCCGCGAAGCTCTCGAGAAGCTCGAGCGCGGCCAATTCGATCTGGTGCTCACCGATCTTTCAATGCCCGAGATGGACGGCTGGGCGGTAGCAAGCGAAGTGCGCCGCCGCTGGCCCGGCGTAAAGGTGGTGTTGATAACCGGCCATGCCGTGCCGCCCGAGATGGTCGATAGCAACCGCGAGCTTGTGAGTGAAGTAATCTTCAAACCAATCCGCTTCGACGACCTCAGCTCGACGCTGAGCCATGTGCTTTCCTGATCAAACACATCGGGCTTTCGCAAGAGACCGCGCGCCGAAGCTGATTCCTATTATTTGCTTGCTTCTGCTTCCTCCGCCCAGAAAATCCACTCTGCGCCATTGCGGTGTTTTTCGCGCGGCGGAAGTGTGCCACGTTGTTCGAGCAACTCGCGCGCGCCGCGTTGTACGCTAGCGTAGAGGTATTGTGCAATATCTGCAAACATCCATCCCCGATTTCCCAGATCGGTCCTATTGAAAGCGCTTTCGAGTTGTTTGCGCCGCTTTTCAAACAGGTCAGCCACGCGCTCGGCCATCTCTTGGCAAGTAGCTTCAAACTCGGCGCGCTCATCCGCTCTCACGACAGGGAAGTTAGGCTCGTAATAACGCTCGGTCGGATACTGCCTCTCCCACTCTTCAGATTCACGCAAGAGCTCACTGACCATCATTTCACCGATGTGCCTATGAATGCTTGGTTGCGAAAGATCGAGTTCCTTGGCAAGCTGCGCTATCGTCTTCGGCTCCCTCGCTACCGAGTTCAAAATGCCCTCCTTTGTACCGTCAGGGAGCAGCTTCTTTTGAGAGATACTAGCCCATGGATCACCGTACCCACTGTGCGACGACACACACTCGCAGGCAAATCGTAGCCCCTTGTATTCATTCGGATCGGTCATCAAATCTCCTTTACAATTCACGTATTAGGATGTACGCTAATAGCGTTGCGGCTAAGCCATTGCCAGTTAAGAGTTAATACTAGCTGATTACAGCCGTGACCAAAAATGCCGGAAGCGCATTTACTCAGGTGGACGTTCGCAGGGAATGCGTATCAGTTTCAATGGAGGTAAGAGGAAATGGATGACGACGTCAAGCAAATCAACGCATCCACACAGCACCGCGACTTTGCGTTCCAAGGCCACAGGCAAGAAGAAATGTCACCTCACAAAGCCCGCGCTATGCACTTCAAAAAACTTGTCTCTTTAGTGGTGATCCTGCTGGCGGGCGTTGCACTTCTGTTCCTGTCCATTGACAGGGGCCGAGCCCAGGATCAATCAGCCGCTCAGGTACAGCTCCAAAAAGCGAAAGTGAAGAGTTTCGACGATCAGATCACTGCTAATGCAGAGAGGATGATGGAAGAGGGCAGGCAAACTTTTCGATTTGATACTTTCGGTGATGAAGCTTTCTGGGGCGATCTCCTTAAGCTCCATCAGGCAATTGAGGGCGCAAGCTTGGGAGGCGTTGGGTCGGGCTTGACTCCGACGGCAGCGCTCGGTATCGGCTTGAAAGTAGACCTCGACGCCCTTCCCAAACAGCTAGAGAAGGACTTGGAAAAGGGCCGCGTTGATCTCAACAACCCTGCCACCACGCTTGCTCTGCTGAAACTCAATGCTGTAATAGGAGTGAAGGGAATCTTTCAGGGCGACAGCTTGAAATCAGTTGGGATCACGTGCGCTATTTGTCACTCCTCGGTTGATAACTCGCTGGCTTCGGGTATAGGCCATCGCCTTGATGGCTGGGCCAACCGCGACCTCGATGTAGGCGCAGTCATCGCTCTTGCCCCCGACCTCAGCTCGGTTGCGAATCTTCTTGGCGTGAGCCAGGACACTGTCAGACAGGTGCTTCACAGTTGGGGGCCGGGAAAGTTTGATGCAGAGTTATTCCTGGACGGCAAGGCATTCAATCCGCAACAGATCTCCAACGGTGTTGTGACAGGCACGAATGTGCCTGGCGCTACGTTGTTACCGCCCGCGTTCGGACTTGCAGGCGTGAACCTTCACACCTGGACCGGATGGGGATCGGTCACACACTGGAATGCCTTCGTGGCTAATCTTGAGATGCACGGAAAGGGCAGGTTCTTCGATCCTCGCTTGAATAACGCTGCGCAATTTCCTATCGCCGCATCGCACGGCTTCGCCGATCTGCCACACATTGATCCTGACGATGACCTGATTACAGCCAAGCTTCCGGCGCTCCACTTTTATCAACTTGGGATTCCCGCGCCGAAGCCGCCGGATGGTAGCTTTGACCAAGCCGCAGCAGACCGAGGTGACAAGCTGTTCGAAGGGAAGGCGGGATGCAACAACTGTCACGTGAGCCCAATCTACACGGAACCTGGCTGGAACCTGCACACGGCGGCAGATGTTTGCATTGATGATTTTCAGGCCAATCGCGGACCGGACAAGCGGTACCGCACATCGCCCTTGAAAGGATTGTGGTCGCACCAGAAAGGCGGCTTCTTCCACGATGGTCGATTTGCGACTTTGCTGGATGTCGTAAATCACTATAACACTTGCTTCACCTTGGGTCTGACCAATCAAGAGAAAAATGATCTGGTTCAGTACCTACTGTCGCTTTAGCTGAGTGAAGGCTAGCTCGCTTGAATAGGCTTCACCGGGTTACGAATGCTTACCGAGAAGCCTATGCAAGCAAGTTGTGATGAAACCGGTTAGTGCTCCTAGCTTGGTAACGAACGTTTCGTGAGCAGAAAGGGAGGTACCTATGAATCGTCAAACCAAGTTGTCTTTAGTCATTGTGCTGCTGATTTCGGTTGCCATTCCCGCCATCGCGCTGGGCAACTCAACCAAGTCACGGGCAGTGGCATCGGATCAGAATCGTATGGCAAAACAGATCGACTTTCGCAATGCAATGCTGAAGCTCTGGGAAGACCACATTACGTGGACGCGATTGTTCATCGTTAGTGCGGCGGCCGATCTGCCCGACAAGGGTCCGACCACAGACCGCCTGCTACAGAATCAGGTTGACATCGGCAACGCCGTTAAGCCCTATTACGGGGATGCGGCGGGCGAGAAGCTGACTGCGCTCTTGAAAGGACACATCACTACTGCCGCAGAATTGGTCACTGTCGCCAAAGCAAACGACACGGCCAAGATGGCGGACGCCAATAGACGATGGTATGCCAATGCGGATGCGATTGCAGCGTTCCTTAGCAGCGCGAATCCAAAGAACTGGCCGCTCGGCGAGATGAAGCGGATGATGCATGAGCATCTCGATTTGACGACGGCTGAAGTGCAGGCTCGCCTCAAGGGAGAATGGGGAGCGGACATCGCGGCCTACGAAAGAGTACACGAGCAGATTCTGCACATGGCCGACATGCTCAGCACGGGCATCATCAGCCAGTTCTCAAAGAAGTTTGATTAGCGAGAGCGCCTGAAGCTGAACCAATAAGAATTGCTCAGGCTCGTGCCGGCAATAACTGGAGGTAACCATGGCAAGTCCTGCAAGTATGGTCTATTGCATGGAGTGGCGGTTCAGCCGCAGCGCGATACCAAAGAAGTATGACTTTGTTCGACACTCGTGTCACCTTAGAAAGGAGTTTCAAGTATGTGCTACAACTGCGGATGCCAGATGCCCGATAACGATATGGGCAATCCAGACAACATCACCAATAAGACATTTGAGGAAGCCGCTAGAGCCGCAGGCCAGTCTGTAGAAGAAGGTAAGCAAAATGCTTTAGAGCTCCTAAAAGAGGTCTTAGGTAAGGATCAAGACAAGAAATCTAGCTGATCAGCGAGTCGGCTATGGGGATTGGTTCTCCGCTTGATCATCGCGGGTTCGCTCGCTGACCCGGAGAACGACACCCCTGTTGGATCTCTCGCCCGACATTCAAGTCGCTTGGTCGCCAAAGCTCTTAAGGATCGTCCCGGGCAGTTTGCGCGGTGTTCTGCTGGCTTGTGGGCGTCAACGCGCGCTTGCTAGAATCCCTCCGTGAAACCTCACACTGCCACCGGCGTTAAAGCAAAACAACAAGGCGCATTCGGATCAGCCCCAGGCGCGATTTTTAATTCTCGCAGCGAGAGGATGGATGTATGAAAAGGTCTCCGACGATTTCGGTCAGCGTGCTGCTGGCGGCTTTGGCGCTCGGCTCACTCGCTTTCGCGCAAGCTGGCGGTGACGTTCGCCGCCGAACCATTGCCATAACCTACTTGAAAGACCCTGTGAGTGTGACATTGGCCGGCACGACTCTCCGGCCAACCGCGCGCGGCGAAGCTACGGTCGAGCGGTGGCGCAAGCGAAATGAGAGTGAGATAGATATCACGATCGAGAACATGAATCCTGCCTTCAACTACGGGGCCGACTTTACGACTTACGTGCTGTGGGCCATCACGCCCGCCGGTCAGGTCGATAATCTCGGAGAGTTTCGTCTCTCAGGCAGCACGGCCCGCCTGAAAGCCGCGACTCCGCAGCAGACCTTCGCGATGATCGTAACCGCCGAGCCTCATTATCTGGTCAAGCTGCCCTCGCGCATGGTCGTGCTCGAAAACCTGGCGCCGACATCTAAGAACGTTCAGGTGCAAGCTTCGGAGATTTACTTCACTGGTGACACGGGCAGGTACTACACCGACACGTCAGTGCCCGGGCTGGCCGAGAGAGATTACAACAAGACGCCGATGGAACTCTTGCAAGCCAGACGCGCGGTGCAAATAGCACGGCTGGCCGACGGCGAGCGCCACGATCCCGCCGACTTCAATCAAGCGACGAACTTACTCAATCAAGCTGAAGCCGCGTTCCGCCGCGGGGCGAAGGTTCATGATGTCGGCCTTATAGCTCGCGAGGCTATAACGATGGCCGTGCGCACGCGTGACATCGCTGAAGAACGCGCCCTGGCAGCGGAGCGCCGAGCCGAGATTTCGCGGCGCGACGCCGAGGTGCGCCGGGCGACCGAAAACGCTTCCGACCTCAGCTCGCAGTTGTCCGATACGCAGTCGCAATTGAAGGCCTCTGAGATCGCCCGGGTCAACGCACAAGATCAACTTGATCGCGTGATGCGCGAAGCTGCCGACGCGCGCGCCGAGAATCGATCGCTGAAGTCTGAGAGCGACAGGCTTCGTGGGCAGGTCGATCGCTTGAACCAGGACCTCACTGAAGCCCGCGGGCGCATCGCCGATTTGCAGGCGCAGACCTCCTCCTACACTGCGAAGCTGAACGAGACTTCGTCGCGAGTCGAGGCGATGGAGCGGGCCGAGCGCGAGAAGCAACAAGCCGAGGCTCGCCGCAGAGACTTCGCCGCGTTGCAGGCGGGAGTTGCCGCGCTCGCGACCGTAAAGCCGAGCGGCAACGGGTTCCTCGCTACTCTGCCCGATACATTCTTTGTGCCGAACCAGACGGCTCTGCAACTGCGGGCGAAGTCGAAGATGGACGCGCTTGCCAGCCTCATCGCTGCGCATCGTGACGCGGCGTTCACGATCGAAGGCCATGCCGACGCGCGCCCGAACGCCGACAGCTTTGCGCTCGGCCGCGCGCAAGCGGTGGCCGATTATCTGGCGGCGCTGGGAGTGCCAAGGAGTAGTTTCAGAGTCGAATCGCGCGGCGCCAGTGTTCCGATCTCGACTCGAAAGACCCTGGCGGCTCGCGCGACGAATCGGCGCGTGGAGCTTGTGTTCATCGGTACGCAGTAAGCAGCAGTGAGGTCCAGTTTATTGGCATGAAGGCGCGCGATCAATGGCGATCGACTCCCTCGCTAAGGCTATAGAGATTCAACCAATCTTCCCCGAAGCTCACTTCCTCCTTGCACCGTGTCTCAAAGAAAGCGCCAAGCTGGAGAAGGCGCGCGAAGAAGTCAACACTGCGATGAATCAAGGCACCCCGCTCTTTCCTGCGTATCGTTTGCTTGCAGAGATCGACCTTGCGAAGGGTGATTTCGAAGCAGCCATTACCTCGCTTGAAACGGCGCTCCGGTTCTCGCCAGGTGGCGACAACCAAGATACCGCCACCCTGCGAGAGCAGATCGAACAGTCGCGCAAGTTTGTCGAGAAGCTTAAGCAGTTTGCTGTCTTAGAAGCGGGTCAGAAAGCGCCTGACATCGTACGCCCGTTCCAGCTCAATTCTGCGCAACCCAGGTACACGCCGGAAGCTCGCGCGCTGAAAATCCAAGGAGCCGTTTCCATGAGTATCCTTATCAATGAGAATGGAGACATTGATTCGGTGTTGGTGCTTCGCGGGCTTGGATACGGGATGGATGAGCAGGCTACGGAAGTGGCGCGCGAACTTAAGTTCTCACCGGCAACGCGGAGCGGCACGCCGATTCCCTATTGGATGAAGTTGATCGTTGAGTTCAACCTGAGGTGAAGTGCGCAAGTCAACGTCGGAAATAAACGCTTGCAGCCGAAACCCCCGCCTTCACATTGAAATGTCTGCCGCAAAGAGCTTATGCTTCGGGAAACGAAATGAGGTGACTCGATGTACTGCCCGAAATGCGCGACGCAAAACAGCGACGACACGAAGTTCTGCCGCTCGTGCGGAAGCAACTTGAGCCTCGTGCCTCAGGCTCTGACCGGACGCTTGCCCGAAGCGCATTCAGGCAGACGGCGACACCGCGAGCGCGACCACGACCGTGGCGGCCCGGCCAGCCTGGCAAAGGGAATAACCAACGTATTCTTGGGGATTGGTTTTCTACTGGTCTCGTTCGGTTCCTTCTTCTTCGCACCCGCGGGCCGCCTCTGGTGGTTCTGGATGCTCATCCCCGCGTTCGCCATGCTTGGTAAAGGCGTCGCCGAAATAGTCAGCGCAAAGTACGGCCCGAGCCTGACCCAGGGGATGAGCCAAGCAGCAATGCCGCCTGCAGCCCGGACTGGAGAACTTCCACCTCGCAATGAAGTCCTCTTCCCGCCGCCCAGCGTTACCGAACAGACGACGCGGCAGCTCGACCCTGCGACCGACCCGTACCGATATCGAGATACCGACACCCATTGAGCGAAAGACTCGCGGCCCCGCGTGGGCGTTCGCGCGATTTGCCTAGCCTTGAAATCCACCTTGAATGATTCTATTCTTCAAGATTGCGGATGGTGTCCGCGCTTCGAGAATCAGAGGCTGGTTTATGTACTGCCCAAGATGCGCAACTCAGAACATTGATAACGCGAGCTTTTGCCGGTCTTGCGGCGCGAATCTTAGCCTGGTGCCACAAGCGCTGAGCGGGCGCTTACCTGAAGATCAATCAGACAAAGTCGAGAGAGCTATAGAGGCAATGAAGCGGCGACGCGAGCCCAATCTGGGACGCGGTATCCGAAGGGCGTCCGTGGGCTTCGCCTTCCTGCTAATCGTAGCCGCGCTTTTCTTTGCAAGAAGCCCTATTGGTTTCCGAGGGATATGGCTCCTCATTCCGGCATTCCTGTTGTTAGGCAAAGGCATCGCCGACATCGTCACCGCGATAAGCACGGAGCACGCAGCACGGCAGATCCCGATGCCTCAAGCCACGCTCCGCACTAACGAGCTTCCACCTCATCCGATCTACGATCCAGCAGCGCCACCAAGCGTCACGGAAAACACAACGCGGCATCTTGAAACTGATCCACAGCAGTCGAGAGAAAGGACGTGAGCGCAACTGCATTCTGATTCAAATAACAAGGATGTTCTGCGAGAATGGCGGGAGTCGGCGCCCTATTGGGCAAAGCACGCCGGCATTGTTCGAGCGATGTTCGCGCCTATCACTAGCGCGCTGATGGAAGCCGCCGCAATCGAAGAAGGCCATTCTGTCCTCGATGTCGCCGGCGGCTCTGGCGAGCCTTCGATCACAATTGCCGAAGCGGTCGGCCCTTCAGCTTCAGTCATTTTCACGGACGCGGTGGCCGAGATGGTTCGCGCGTCTCGAAGCCAGGCGCGCGATCGGCGGCTAACCAATATCGAGTTCACTCAGTGCGTCGGCGAGGCTTTGCCGTTTTTGACCAACACGTTCGACGTGGTCGTTTGCAGACTCGGAGTTATGTTGTTCCCGGACCCGGCCGCTGCAATTCGGGAAATGTTGCGCGTCGCGAAGCCGGCTGGACGCGTGGCTTTAGCAGTGTGGAGCACGCGCGCTTCAAATCCGTTCTTTCACGTCGTAGCGGATATAGTGTCGCGCTACGTCGAGTCTCCGCCTGAGGACCCCGATGCGCCTGGAGCTTTTCGTTTCGCCGGGCGCGGCAAGCTCGCTCGCCTGCTCAATGACGCCGGCGCGATTGAAGTCACTGAGTGCCTTCTCAAGTTCACTCTTGAGGCGCCGCTAACACCGAAGCAGTTTTGGGAAGTGCGCACCGAGTTGAGCGACACGCTACGTGCAAAGGTGGCTGCGCTCTCACCGGAGCAGGTTGCCCGGATGGCTCGAGAGGTCGAAGAAGCGGGGCGGGCTTTCTACGAAGCCGGCCGGATGAGATTCCCTGCCGAGGTCCTGATCGTGAGCGGGAAGTAGCGGAGGGGCAGAGGTGCAGAGGAGCTGAGGGGCTGAGGAGCATTGCTAAACCTGTTGATTTTCGATTTTCCATTTTCTATTTGCCATTTTCTGTTTTCTATTCGCCATTGCCGGAGTCCATCGGATTGAAGAAATAAAGAATGGACAATGACAAATGGCAAATGGACAATGACAAATGGCAAATGGACAATGACAAATGGCAAATGGAAAATGACAAATGGCAAATGGAAAATGGCAAATCGAAAATGGCAAATCGAAAATGGAGAATGGCAAATCAACAGATTTACCAATGCTCCTCTGCACCTCTGCCCCTCAACTCCTCTACTCCTCTGCTCCCTCTCACCTGGGAACATCGATGCTCGCGATCACTTCGTCAAGCACTTGATCGGGTGACGTACCTTCGATCTCAGCCTCAGACCGGAGCACTATGCGATGGCGCAGCACGGGCTTCGCGATCTCTTTCACATCGTCGGGCGTGACGAAGCTGCGGCCTCGAATGGCCGCCAGCGCTTTTGAGCACAACAGCAAAGCGACCGCAGCGCGCGGACTCGCGCCCCACGAAACGTTCACCGCGCTACGCGTGCCGCGAATGATAGAAACTATGTATCGCTGAACGCCTTCTTCAACCGTTACGCCGCGCACCTCTGAGCGGCAGTTAAGCACCGCGGCCGCGTCGGGAATCGGGCGTATGTCTACGTCTTCAAGTCGGCGCGCGTTAAACCCCGCGTTCCAGTTTGCAACCACCCGCAGTTCCTCATCGGCGCTTGGGTAGTTGACTATGATCTTCAACATGAAACGGTCTAGCTGAGCCTCGGGCAGCGGATATGTTCCCTCGTATTCGATCGGGTTCTGTGTCGCGAGAACCGTGAACAGCGGTGAGAGCTTGTGCCCTTCGCCGTCGATGGTCACCTGACGCTCTTCCATCGCTTCAAGCAGCGCGGCCTGGGTCTTGGGCGGCGTGCGATTGATCTCGTCGGCCAGCAACAAGTCGGTAAAGATCGGCCCGTGCCGCAGTGTAAACGTGGACGTCGCCATGTTGAAGATGTTCGTGCCGGTGACGTCGGC
>JBGQGO010000181.1:0-9735 GCA_041497455.1 Blastocatellia bacterium
ATGAGCCCGTGGTCACGCGCGTACTCCATTGCGTGACGCAGTACCTGTGAGTCCATCACCGGGCGGCCGTCGTCGGAGACCGCGACTGCGCCCGCCTCTTTCATCTCGGCCATCTCGGCGAGCTCTTCGCCTTTTGACTCCCGGGTAATCGCGCCAACCGGATAAACGCGCGCAAGCCCGGCTTCGCGAGCCTTGTCGATGATGAAGCGCGTGACCGACGCGTTGTCATTCACCGGCTTCGTGTTGGGCATCGCGCAGATCGAAGTGAACCCGCCCGCTACGGCTGCGGCTGCGCCTGAAGCGATCGTCTCTTTGTACTCCTCGCCGGGCTCGCGAAGGTGAACGTGCAAGTCGATGAATCCCGGCGCGACGATCAAGCCGCCCGCGTCGAAGACTTCAGCGCCGTCGTCGAGCAGCGAATCGCCGATCAACTTAACGCGGCCGTCTTCGATCAACAAGTCGGAGATCTTGTCGATTTGCTGTGATGGGTCGATGATTCGCCCGCCTTTGATTAACAGCTTCACGGACCCTCCGTGCCTATCAGCAAGAATAAGATCGCCATTCGTACCGCCACTCCGTTGGTCACCTGGTCGAGTATCAACGAGCGGGCGCTGTCCACGACTTCCGAACTGATCTCGATGCCGCGATTGACCGGCCCAGGATGCATAACGATGCAATCACTCGCCGCAAGCTCGAGCCGTCGAAGCGTCAGCCCGTATTGCACCGAATACTCCTTCAACGAAGGAAAGAACGCATCGGTCATTCGTTCGCGTTGAATGCGCAGCATCATCACCACGTCACTTCCGGCGATGGCTTCATCGATGTGATCGCACACGGTGAGCGAGCCTTCAGCGTTCTCGATCAGTTTGTCGTAGCCGATCGGGATCAGCGTGCGCGGCCCCGCGATCCGCACGTGAGCGCCGAGCTTAGTCAGCAAGTGAGCATTCGAGCGAGCCACGCGGCTGTGCATGATGTCGCCGACGATCGCTACTTGAAGCCCGCTGATGCGGCCCTTGTGTTCGCGAATCGTGAACGCGTCGAGCAACGCCTGGGTCGGATGCTCGTGCGCGCCGTCGCCTCCGTTGATGATTGAAGCACTGACCATTCTCGAAAGCTGATGAGGCACGCCCGGCGATGGATGACGAATCACAATCGCATCAGGCGCCATCGCTTGAAGGTTCTGAGCCGTATCGATCAGCGATTCGCCTTTGCTGACTGACGAGGTCGAAGCTGAGATGTTGACCGCATCCGCTGAGAGGCGTTTTGCCGCAATCTCAAACGAAGTGCGAGTGCGGGTGGAAGCTTCGAAGAAGAGGTTGATGACGGTCTTGCCGCGAAGGGCGGGGACTTTTTTGATTGCGCGTGCGGAGACTTCTTTGAACGACTCAGCCGTGTCGAGGATCGTTGTGATCTCCTCGACTGAAAGTTCTCTTATGCCTAGAAGGTCTTTCCTTGTGAACGCCAAATTTGCCAGTGGTCAGTGGTCAGTAGTCCGTAGTCCGTAGTCTGTGGTGCCACTGACTACGGACTACGGACTACGGACTTCCTCACTCATTCTCCACAACAATGACTTGTTCGTCTTCGTCGTAGTCCTTAAGCATCACCTTGACGATTTCTGAGCCCGTCGTCTGCACGTTCTTCCCTACATAGTCAGCCTGTATCGGCAGCTCGCGATGACCTCGATCGATCAGCACCGCCAGTTCGACCCGCCGTGGGCGGCCGAAATCAACCAGCTCGTCCATCGCCGCGCGAACGGTGCGGCCGGTGTACAGCACGTCGTCAACCAACACTATCGTGCTGTCGGTGACGTCCGCGGGAATCTCAGTCTTGTTGACAACGGGACGAGGCCCGACCGTCGAGAGGTCATCTCGATAGAGAGTTATGTCTAGCTGCCCGGTTGGTGGACGAGTGCCCTCGAGCTGCTCGATTTTGTCAGCGATCCTTTCGGCGAGCGGAACACCGCGCCGCCGAATGCCAACTAGCAACAGGTCCGACGTGCCGACGTTTCGCTCAACTATCTGCGAAGCCAGCCGCGACAACGCGCGGTTGATTCCCGCGGCGTCCATTATTTGCGTCTTCAGCTTCATCTGAGGGTCTCGTGTTTAGGCCGGGCAGAATATAACACGCGCTCTGGTTGCGCTCAAGTTGATCGCTCGGCGGGCGTGCGCGGCTCAGCCTCTCGCGAACAACGACTCTGGTCAAGACTGCGAACCTTTGGAGCGAGCCGCCCACATTCAGCAATTCCGTCGTCTGCAAGTCGGCGGCGCTTTGGTTGGTGACGGAGCGTGATGGCCGGGTTGATTCGAAATTAACCTCTTTAAGTAACGATGCGCCCCAAGCACTCTCGATGTCGGCGTTAGTGTCTGGGGCTCGATGATTAATACCAAAGCGCCGCCGGTCGGGCGGCGCTTTGAAATTGCTGACCGAGGGCGGCCGCCGTTGTCTGAAGTGCTCGTGATCCAGCCGACGTTGCTGTTAGCGGAAAGAGGCAGGCAGGGATGCCTGCGCTCCCAGGCGGCGCTCCCAGGCTGCTTGCCAGTCTTCGAGATGGGCTGTTAGAGTTGCGCATCAAAATTTCAATCTCAAACCGCGTTCCGCGAGAGACGAACGGACTCGAATTCATCGCGTAGACCGCGCGTATTTGAACAAACCGCGATTCGAGTTATGGGCCGCGAAACACTCCAAAGAGAAACACAATCAGGAGGAACCGTCTTGAAGAAAATCTCATTGGCCGCAGCATTATCAGCGCTCGCGATTGCCGCAATCATATCGAGCTCTTCCTTCGCCGCGCTCGATCAGCAGACGCCGCCTGCAGCCCACGGAAAACTAGACGAGTTGATAAAGAAGGGCGATGACCTCTACAAAGCCAACAAGTTCAAGGAGGCCATCGAGGTTTACAAGGAAGCGCTCGTTCTCGACCCTAACAACGATCAGGCAGTCGCCTATACCGCATACTCTTACAACAAGCTGCGCGACAGCGAGCAGGCGCGGCTGTGGATGAAGCGGAGAATCGAAATCCCGGGACAAACGGCTTCTAGAAAAGCGCAGGTTCTCACCGACATAACGCTGCTCTATTGGGACGAGGCGCATATGAATATTGCCAGCCGGCTTGCTGCCGGCAGCAAGAATGTCAAAGCCGAGGATGCCGCGCTTGCCAAGAAGCTGTTGGCGGCGGGCATCGAGTCAGGCCAAAAGGCCGTCGCGATCGCCCCGCGTTCCGTGAAGGGTTTCAATCTGCTAAACCTGCTTTATCGCGCGAGCGCGGCGACCGAGCCAGACGCGACAACTCGTACGAACCTGATTACGAAAGCCGATGACGCGTTGCGCAAATCGCTCGAGATCTTCGAGGCGAACCCTCAGCAACCAGCCGCCGATCTTTGGGCCGCGCCTACCCTGTCGGCGATAAACGGAACGGACCTCGGGCAGGCAGTGCATTTCGGATCGGCGACAAAGAAGACTTCTCCCGATTCTCTGAAGGCCGCCAAAGAAGGCGCAGCAGTGATCGAAGTAGTCGTGGGACGTGACGGAAAAGTTCGCCTTCCAAGAGTGCTCGCAGGCGGGGGAAAGCTCGGTGACGCTGCGATGGGCGCTGCACGTGAGTGGGAGTTTGAGCCGAGCACCTTCGAAGGACACGCCGTTCAAGTCATCGAGACGATTTCCTTTCCCGTGAAGTAAGCCTGGGAGCGCAGGCATCCCTGCCTACATGGCGTTGCCCAGGAAAAAGAATGGCCGTTAGAGGCAGGCAGGAATGCCTGCCTCCCAGGTTAGCGCTGGTTCAAGAACTGACTTCGCTTACTCCAGGACGTCGATGTTCTTCCTCGCGCACATTTCCTTGAGCACCTTCGGCCATACCGTAACGCTGACCTCGCCCAGGTGCGCCTTCTTGAGCAGAAGCATGTAGGTGCGCGACTGCCCGATGCCGCCGCCGATGCTCAGCGGAAGCTCGTCGCTAACGATCCCCTGATGATAAGGCAGCTTGAGAAAATCGAGCTGGCCGGTGATCTCCAGTTGCCTCCTGAGCGTTTCGGCATTCACACGAACGCCCATCGAGGACAACTCGTGACGGCGCTTCGTCACCGGATTCCAGACGAGTATGTCACCGTTCAAGCCGTGCATGGGGCGGCCGTCCTTCGATTTCGTCTCGGTGACCCAGTCGTCGTAGTCCGCTGCTCTGAGTTCGTGCGGATAGCCATCCTCGAGCGTCCAGCCGATCCCGTAGATGAAAATCGCCGGGTACTCTTGGAGGATCGCCGTCTCGCGGGCCTTGCGCGGCAAGTCCGGGTATCGATCGAGGATTTCTTCGGCGTGGAGGAACGTCAGCTTCTCGGGAAGGCTCGGATACTTGGCCGACTTCAGTTGAGGGAAGAGTTCCTGCGCGTATGTCTCCGCTCCCTTGAGCACCTTCCAGATTTTCTCGACGGTCTGTGTTAGAAAGCCGAGGTCGCGTTGCTCCGGCAATATCACCTTCTCCCAATCCCATTGGTCGACGTAGGCGCTGTGGTCGTGGTCGAGGAAATAGTCTTTGCGCACAGCGCGCATGTCGGTGCACAGGCCCTCGCCGGCCTCCATGCCGAATTGCTTCAGCGCGACTCGTTTCCACTTAGTCGCGGCCTGCACGACTTGAGCGTCAATCGGGTGCTTGTCGTAGTCATTTGAAATGTGAAATGGAATCGGCGTGCGCGAGCCGTCGCGATCAAGGAGGTCGTTGACGCCGCTTTCGACGTCGACGATCAAAGGAACCGTCACCATCATCAGGTTCAGCTCTTTGCACAGGTTCTGCTCGATGTAGTTTTTCACCGCGAAAATGATTTGTTGCGTTTCTTTGCGAGTCAGCAGGGAGTCGTAATCGGCCGGTAAGACTTTCTCTAACTCGTCGTAGTCGCCGATGCCGGGTCCCGCCAGATCTTGTCTCTTCGCTACCATTACTTTTGTCTCCTAGAGTTTTGGCTTGGGAGATTCGCACTTCTCCCCTCGGGCAGGATAGAACTCTGTGGTGGTGGAGAACTATGACGAGCGTCACGCCTCGAGGTGACCGCTGTCACGTGTCAAGTAGTTCTCATTCCCCTGCCAACCGCGAGGCGGACAGTTTCAAAATACGAGCTCTCCTTGCATCATCATCTTTTCCAGCTTGAATTCCAGTAAGACCCGGGACTCTCTTTGCTGGCGAATCCGAGGATGGATGAATTCTAACTGTATCGCCTTATCTCCGGGGACTGCTGCCGGGTGATCTTTGTACGCGCGCGGAAAAACAAATTGGAAATCTCGGCCATTCCCCGCCCAGACATAACTGATCGGCGGGATCTTTTCACCGTTGGACCCTATAAGAAAGACAAAGTTCTTGAGCGTCTCTGTGGTTTGAGCCTGCCAGTGGCGAGACAGCTCCAGCTGATACTCGCGCACGTTCGAGGTGAACGAAACAAATACCACCGCAGTGGCCGGAAAGCTCTTTGCCAGAAACTGCTCCGCATTCTGATCGATCGCCTGTTTCTGTGCGGGCTGCATTTGATCGTACTTCTCAGCGATCTGCATGAGGCGCACGATTGCTTTCCTCACCGGCAGCGCGGAGCGGAATTGCACCGAGTACTTGATCTCGGGGCGCTGCTCGCGAGAGCGGTCGGCAGTCGAAGACGTGACCGGGCCAACTGTGGGATCCGGCACCGCAGTCACGCCGGGGGGCGCCGGTGACTGCGGCGATTGTAGCGACTCAATCACCACCTGGGCCAGGGTGTGCGTCTTTGCCCACGGAGAGTTCTCGAGAAGCTTCTGGCATTCCCCCTGTGACCATTGCCGATAGTCCTTCCGTTGCCAGAACTCACTACCTTGACCCAGCGCGGTTGTGACCAGCAGCAGCGCCAGTGCAAGCAACGCAAGACTTGATTTCCTGAAACCGGCTGTCAGTATGCAATACTCCTTTCTCGACATGTGGAGCCCCTTTCTTCTCAACCCAAGGTTGCTGTTCGATTGTTTACTTCGTAATGCCCATTTGCCAGAGCATGAACGAATAGGTGAACGCCGTCTCGCGCAATGCATCGTATCGGCCCGATGCGCCGCCGTGACCCGCGCCCATATTGGCCTTGAGCAACAGCACATTCCTGTCCGTCTTCGTAGCGCGCAGCTTGGCCAGGAACTTCGTGCCTTCCCAATACGGCACCTGGCTGTCGTTGAGCGAAACCTGCACCAGCATCGCCGGATAGTTCTTCGCCGCGATGTTGTCATAAGGCGAATACTTGATCATGTAGTCGAACGCGGGCTTTTCATTTGGGTTGCCCCATTCGATCCATTCGCTGGTCGTGAGCGGCAACGAAGCGTCGAGCATCGTGTTCATCACATCGACGAACGGGACTTGCGCGACCACCGCTTTGAACAAGTCCGGCCGCATATTCACCACCGCGCCCATCAGCAGACCGCCCGCGCTGCCGCCTTGAATCACCAATCGGCCAGTCGAGGTGTACTTGTTCTTAACCAGATAATCGGCGCAGTCGATGAAGTCATAAAACGTGTTCAGCTTCTTCATCATTCGGCCCTGTTCGCGCCACTCTTCGCCCAACTCGCCGCCGCCCCGAATATAGGCCAGCGCGTAGGTCACGCCTCTGTCGAGCAGCGCCAGCCGGCTCGACGAGAACGTGGGAGCCATCGACGCGCCGTAAGAACCGTAGGCGGAGAGCAGCAGCGGCGTCGTGCCGTCGAACTTCACGCCTTTCTTATAAACAAGCGACACCGGCACCTTCACGCCGTCACGCGCGACCCCCCAGATGCGTTTGGCTTCGTAGTTCTTCGCATCGTAGCCGCCCAACACCTCCTGCTGCTTGAGCAGCTTGCGCTGCCGCGTGTTCATATCGTAGTCATACACCGAGTTCGGCGTGACCATCGATTGATAGTTGAAGCGAACGGCCGTCGTGTTGTACTCGGGATTGGCGCCCATGAAAAGCGCGTAATCCGATTCATCAGTCGTGATTCGATGCGACTGCCTGGTCTTCATATCGATCACCCGCAGGTAATCGAGCCCGCCTTCCTTCTCCGACACAACCAGGTGACCCGCGAAAGTAGTCAACCCGTCAATCTTCACTTTCGGGTTGTGGTCAATAAACGGCTTCCAGTTCTTTTCGGACGGATCGCTGATAGGCGCGGTCACGACGCGGAAGTTCTTCGCATTCTTGTTCGTCGTGATATAGAACTGGCCGTTGTAGTGATCGACGTCGTATTCGTGCCCGTCGGTGCGCGGCAGGATCACTTTGAATTCGCCCATCGGATTGTCGGCGGCCAAGTAGCGAAGCTCTCTCGAAGTCTTGGCGTACGAGCCCAGGAAGATGATCTTCTTGTCGAGCGAACGGCCGGCGCCGACGTCGAACAGTTCATCCTTGTCTTCGTAGAGTAAATCGTTTTTGTCGCTGCCGGCCACGTGCCGCCAGAACTTATCCGAACGTTTCGAGACCGCGTCCTCGGTCGTGTAGAAGATCGTCTTGTTATCATTCGCCCAGACGATCGAACCGGTGCGTTCGATGTTCTCGCCCAAGGTTTGGCCCGTGCGCAGATCTTTGACGTGAAGCGTGTGCTGGCGATAGCCGGTCGTGTCGGTCGAGTAGGCTAACAAGTTGCCGTCGTCGCTGACGCGGAATCCGCCGAGTCCGAGAAAGGAGTGACCTTCGGCCAGTTTGTTCAGGTCGAGCAAGACTTCTTCCTTGGCGTCCAGGCTGCCTTTCTTGCGGCACTGATACGGATACTGTTTGCCTTCCTCGGTGCGCGAATAGTAGTAATACTCGCCGATGCGCGACGGGACGCTCAAATCGGTCTGCTTGATGTGGCCGAGCATTTCTTTATAGAGCGCTTCTTGAAACTCCTTGGCGGGCCTCATCACCTCTTCGGTGTAAGCGTTTTCGTCTTCGAGATACTTGATGACTTCGGGGTTCTTCTTTTCACGAAGCCAGAAGTAATCGTCCTTCAGCGTGTAGCCGTGAATCCGGGTCTCGTGCGGAACCTTCTTGGCTACGGGCGGCGAATTGTTGCCGCTTTGCGCAAGCGCGCACGGCGCAAGCATCGTGACTAGCAGCGTGGCTTGGAGTAACAATGCGGTGGTCAGTCTTTTCATAACTCCTCTTGATGGTCGTCGAGCTGTTAGGTCCTTTATTGGTCCTTGAGTGCAGGCTCTGGGCTAGCGGCTCAAAGAATTCTCAGTCAGGTTCGCGGGTTGCGCAAGTAGTTCTCGTCGAGTTTGCGCCTTAGACTCTCGCAAGTCATGCATGCTACGGCGAATTGCGAAGATCTCAAGCACTCAGTGAATAGGCAGCTTTGAGCCAGGCTACCAACTCCTCATCAATATCAGCCGGCGACGTTAGCTTGACCTCGTGATGAAACCGGCTGGCCGACGTCTGCTCCGACTTGTGGATGCGCGGGCTCGCGAGCTTGCGATCGCTCTTGATGGTCAAAACGAGATGGCCCTTGCGAGTCGCCACCCCGGCCAAGGCAGTTCTGTTCACGATGTGAATCGAAGTTTTCTTTGGCTCTTCGACGATTGGCCCGAACCGTTTGATGGTATTCAGAAGCCGGCCGTAGATCGCGCGAACAACCGGGTCTTTGCCCACAAAGTGACTGTTGATGGTGAACCCCTGCATACCTTCTTCACAACCGGTCCGCGCGCGGGTTACTTATCCCGATCGAGCTTTACAGCACCGGACTGGCCGATCTTAGATCTGACCATTCCACAGCTTGACTTCATTCTCCCGGCGGTTGACCAACCCTTGCACTACCTGCCCGCCCGCTTTATTCCAGCGACGCAATTGATCCGGCACCCCATCGTATTGGCTCTGATTGAGCACCTTCAAAAGAGTGCTGCTTGTGAAAGCGCCGACTCCAACGTTGAACGTAAACGAAACGAGAGCGTCAAACTGGTTCTGATCGAGCGCTACCTTCACACCATTATTGACGGCTTGTTCAGCAGGCTGGACGTCTTGACTCAACAGATCGAGCACTTGCTGGTCGGTCAGACCGTTAGCGTATTGCACCGCAACGCCGTTTATCGTGATCGTCCCCGATGACTTTTCGGAACTGGTGATCAGATGTCCCACGCCAATTGTGTCCAGCCCGGCCGAATCCTTATAGACCGTGTTCTTGAAGCCTTCCCACTGTTTTAGTAGTTCCAGGCCATGTTCACTCATTTTCACTTTGCTGTTCTCCTTTCAGTCGATGGACCCACCAAGGGTAGTGACGGTCGCAGACTATATACCAGGCCGCGGTTTCTATCAATGCTCTGTGATGGTAGCGAGTGCGCGTCAGGTTTTCGCCCATCACCTCTGACAGAGACTGTGAAAACTTAGGGAATACCACCCACGGGAGTGGGTGGATTGTTCAAGCCCGGCCTACGAAGAGAGCCGCCGGCCCCCTTTGTTTTTGTTATCTCTCTCCCCTCGCGCCGCGAGGGGAGAGAGGGCAAAACGGGAATCTCAGGTGCGCCCCTGTGTAGGCTGGGCCTGAACAATCCACCCACTCCCGTGGGTGGTATTCCCGGAGTTTTCACAGTCTGTTAGAGATTTAGAGATGATGTTTACAACCTGCAAGAACGGCCCGCATCAGACGATCCCGGTCTTGTCGATTGAAACTCACGAATTTGTGTTCGATCCATCCGCGTGGTACGCTGCACTTCCGAATCAGAATGCCACCAAGCTATGGCTATCGAAGACCTCAGAGAATTCATCTCCCTTCTCGAAAAGCGCAATCAACTCAAACGCATTCGCGTCGAGG
>JBGQGO010000182.1:0-9735 GCA_041497455.1 Blastocatellia bacterium
ACTGCGCGACGCGTGGGAGAAGAAGACGCCGTTAACCTTCTCGACGGACTTCGACTACTGGAACGAGCGAATGAAAGACGATAAGACCAGCGAGTGGCTGAGCCGCGGCGATCTGACAATAGCCTTCATCGAGACGTGGAAGGCTGCCAAAATCCCTCCGGCTGACATCCTGCGGGCGATGACGATCAACGGCTACAAGGCGGCGGACATCATCAAGGAGCGCGGCCCGATCAAGCCGGGAATGTTCGCCGATATGATCGCGGTCACGGGCGATCCGTTGACGGACATCGACGCGTTGCGAAACGTGCAGTTCGTGATGAAGAACGGGATGGTGTTCAAGAAGGACGGCGCGATGACGCCGGAGAGATTCTTCCACCCCGGCCCGGTCAGGATGCCGAGCGGACGGTGGACTCGCTAGCACCATACTTGTTTTTTTCCAGATTAGTTACGTGGGCTGTCTTTGCGTCTTTGCGAGTCTTTTGCGTCTTTGCGCGAAACCTGACTCCAACTGCTAGGAAAGCTGAAGGTCCGGTTTCGCGCAAAGACGCCAAGACCCGCAAAGACGCAAAGACTGCTTCGGGTCCGCCTTTTACCTTTCGTACCGACCCTTTGCTATAATTCAACTTTCAACTTCGACCCAAAACGACAACCGTTATGACTGGACACGAGATCCGACAGAAGTTCCTGGACTACTTTGCCGCACGCGGCCATCGCGTCGTGAGAAGCTCGCCGCTTTTGCCCGCGAACGATCCTACGTTGCTGTTCACCAACGCGGGGATGAACCAGTTCAAAGACGTATTCCTCGGCCTCGAGCCTCGCGACTACAAGCGCGCGGCTTCGTCGCAAAAGTGCGTGCGGGCGGGCGGCAAACACAACGACCTCGACGAAGTCGGCCGCACGGCCAGGCATCACACTTTCTTTGAGATGCTCGGCAATTTTTCGTTCGGCGACTACTTCAAGAAAGAAGCGATCTACTTCGCTTGGGATCTCCTGGTGAACGAACTCGGACTTGAGCCCGAGCGTTTGTGGTTCACGGTCTTTGGTGGAGACGAAGAGGTCCCCGCCGACGAAGAAGGCGAGCGGTATTGGCAGCAGGTAGGCGCGCGGCCCGAGCGAATCCTGCGGTTCGGCCGCAAAGACAACTTCTGGCAGATGGGCGAGACCGGTCCGTGTGGGCCGTGCTCCGAGATTCATTACTACATGGGCGAGCGGCCTGATGATCCTGAGCACAATCGCGTCGAATACGTGAACGGACCAGGCGACACGACGATGGAAATCTGGAACCTGGTCTTCATGCAGTTCAATCGCTCGCAGTTGCTGGACGGCTCGTACAAGCTTGAGCCCCTGCCCGCTCCTTCGGTTGATACAGGTATGGGGCTCGAGCGTCTTGCTGCTGTTCTTCAAGGCGTGAAGTCAAATTATGAGACCGATCTTATTCAGCCGATAATCGACTTCATCGCAGAGCTTGCCGGCACGGTATACGACTACGATTCGCCTGCTGGTATGTCAATGCGAGTGATCGCCGACCACGCTCGCGCGACTGCGTTCTCGCTTGCGGATGGCATCGCGCCTGGCAACGTCGGGCGCAACTACGTCCTGCGAAAAATAATGCGCCGCGCGATCTATCACGGCGAAAAGGGACTCGGACTAAAGCCGCCGTTCTTTCATAAGGTCACCGACTTCGTAGTCGATTTGATGGGCGAGCCATTTCCTGAACTCGTCGCATCGCGACATCTTATCGAGCAGACCGTTCGCGGCGAGGAACAACGATTCAGCCGGATACTAACGGTTGGCGAGCCGAGGCTCGCTGAGTTGTTTGAGCGCCACGCGCCGGCCGCTCCGCCGATGGCTGAGCTTGCTCGCACATACGACACGTATGGCGTGCCCCGCGACTTGATTCGCGTTGTGCTGGGCCAGCACGGCGTCGATATGGGCGAAGAAGCGTTTAACGAGCAGTTCGACGCTGCGCTTCGCGAGCTTCAGCAGCAGGCCGCGCCTTCGATGGCCGAGACCGGCCGCCGCGCGCGCGCGATCTACGCCAAGGTTGCCGAAGGACTGCCGCGCACCGAGTTCACAGGTTATCGAGAGACTGAGACCAGCGGCGCGCGCGTGCTCGCAATCATTGTGGGCGACGAACAACGCGAGTCGCTGTCGACAAATGAAACCGGCGAGGTGATTTTGGATCGAACGCCGTTTTACTCCGAAGCCGGCGGCCAGATTGGCGACACCGGCGTCATTGAAGGCGAGAATGTGCTCGCTGAAGTAGAAGACACGTACTCGGTGGTAACCGGCTATCACCTTCACAAGACCAGAGTCGAGCAAGGTGAGCTTCGCATAGGCGACCGGGTCAACGTGCGCGTCGACGCCGAACGCCGCCGCCGTATCAAAGCCAATCATACCGGCACTCACCTGCTGCACGCTGCTCTTCGTGAAGTGCTCGGGCCCCACGTGAAGCAGGCGGGCTCGCTCGTCGCGCCCGATCGATTGAGGTTTGATTTCACTCACTACGCTCCGCTGAGCGAAGACGAAGTCGCGGAGATCGAGCGACTGGTTAACAGCGAGGTGCTTCACAACCGCGCCGTCGAAACGCAAATCAAGCCGCTCGAGGAAGCTCTAAACTCAGGAGCGATGGCGTTGTTCGGAGAGAAGTACGCTTCGGATGTTCGTGTCGTCAGCGTGCCGGGTTTTTCAACCGAGCTTTGCGGCGGCACTCACGTTGGCGCGACCGGAGACATCGGCCCGCTCAAGATCATCAGCGACTCATCGATTGCGGCAGGCGTCCGCCGAATCGAAGCGCTGACAGCCGACGCCGCCATCGCGCGCTTCCAGGTCGACGAGCAAGTGATCGGAGAACTCGCGGAGCGATTCAAGGTCCCGCTGCGCGACATTCCGGCTCACATCGATAAGCTTCAAGATCAGGTGCGCCGCTACGAGCGGGAGATCGAACAGTTGAAGCTGAAGATGGCTCAAGCGGAATCCGCTTCGGCCGCCGACAGCGCGCGCGAGATCGCGGGCGTTCGAGTCGTTGCGCGCCGCGTAACTAATCTTGACGCCAACGGAATGCGTCAACTCGCGGACTCGCTCTCACAGAAGCTCAAGTCAGGTGTAGTCGTGCTCGGTCAGGCGAGCGATGGCAAGGCTTCGCTTGTGGCTCGTGTGACCGACGATCTGACAAAGCGGCTGAACGCCGGGCAGATCGTGCGCGAGATCGCCGGGCTAATCGGAGGCAAAGGTGGCGGCCGGGCCGATATGGCTACAGGCGGCGGCAACGAACCGGAGAAGCTGGATCAGGCTCTGGAAGCCAGTTACGAGACAGTAGAGCGAATGCTCGGCGGAGAGTAGCCGGTACTCAACGGCCTCTTTGATCTGATGAGGTGACTACCAATGTTGAAGTCTATTGAAGGCGTCTATCGCGACGGTAAAGTAGAACTCCTCGAAGTACCCGATGATGTAGGCGAATCGCGGGTGATAGTAACGTTCCTATCGGCAGGAAGCGTAGACTTACGCGCTCGCGGCATTGATGAAAAGGAAGCTGCTGAACTTCGAGCGAGATTGCAAGCTTTCGCCGAGGATTGGGAAACACCGATGATGGAGGCTTACGATGCCTTATAGCCGAGGTGACGTTGTGCTGGTAGAGAACGGGGCTCACAACCTGAGTGTTGTGAGCCCCGTTTTTCTTTTTCGGTTCAACGAGTACGTTAGAACAAACGACTAGAACGTGAACTTCAGCGCAAGCTGCACTTGCCTCGGATCGCCGACTCCCACTCGCAGGAAGCCGTCGAAGTTGAACAGACCCGGCGTCGACAGCGGGTTGATGTTGTTCTTGTTGTTGAACGTGTTGAACATTTCAATCGTCGGCTCAAGCGCCATTCGCTCGCCCAACTTGAACCGCCTCGCCAAACGCCAGTCGAATGAGAAGTACTTGTTGTCCTTGCGATCAGTGTTGCGGTTGTTTGCCGTTCGCGCGCCGGGTGTGATCGGCTGGGCCGACCGAGCTTGAATGCGGCCGCTGATCAGGAACCCGCCTCCGATCTCGGCGAATGAATAGAAGTTGAACTTGTGACGGATGTCGCGGTCCGACAGCGCGTAATCAAGCTCCAGATTGTTGATGTCGAACGCGCGATCCGTAAACGGATCGCGTTCATTCGAGTCGTCGTCCTGGTCCTTCGAAAGCACGTAGTTGCCTTCGAGCTGAAAGTGATCGCTGAATCGCTTCCGAACTCCGACTGTGAAGCCGCGATACAGCGACTTGCCGGGGCTGCTCGTAACAAACACGGTGTCCAACTGTGGCCTGAAGAAGTTAGTTCGGTTGACGTCGAGGAAGCGGGTCAGGTGGACGCCCTTCGCATGTGTGAAGTCGAGATAGAAGGCCCAATTCGCAGCCAGCTCCTGCTCAAACGCAACGTTCGTCGTATAGATGCGCGGGTTCGCATAGTCCTTATTGAAGACCCGTACGCCGGTGAACAACGGAAACTGACCTGCGGGCGGCGCTGGACCCACGGGCGCCAGTCCGGGCCACACAGGCGCAGGCGAGCCAAACGACCTGATGTTGTCCGTGCTGGCGAAGTTCGTACGCTGCTGGGCTCCGTTGGTTGTGATCGACCCAACCTGGCTCAGCATGTTTTGCCTGGCGTTGTAGATTCCCCAGCTTGCCCGCAAGACCGACTTGCCTCTCTTGGAGATGTCCCACGCAAACCCAACTCGCGGCTGGAACTCCTTCTTCTGATCGTGGAGAGTGCCGTCAGACGGAAATCTTGGGTCGCTGAGAAACGGTCCATAGGCCGTCTTGCTTGGATCGACAACCGGGTTAGGAAAAATCTGCGCTTCCCATCTCAGCCCGTAGTTGAAAGTGAAGCTCGGCCGGATCTGCCACTTGTCCTGAACGAACAAGGCAAGGTCGTCATTGGAAATCTTGGAAGCTCCCGGAGGCGGGACGTCCGCCAGCCCGCTGGAAATCCCGTCTTGCAAGTAGAACAGCAGTGGTCCGCCGCTGGTAGCGCCGCCCGGACAGCTCGCAGGCAGCGTCACGAAAGTACCATTAGCACAGCCAACGGTATTGGGACCAAAACCACCGGACGCCGCGGGCGAGGCGTATCGCAGAAACCCTGTCACGCTGTCAAAAATGTAGCGCCCCGTGAAGAAGCCGCGGAACACCTGATCGTTGAGAGTGTGCAGCCACTCGCCGCCGAACTTGTAGGTGTGCTTACCTGACACAACCGAGAAGTTGTCCTTTAGCTGAGTGCGCCAGATCAACTCATCAACGTTGGGTTGAAGAAAGAAGGGATTCCCAAACCGAAAACTCGTAGCGAAGCCCATCGCGGTGTCAGCCGGAATGTTCGACTTGGTCGCCGCGCGCGGACGCGACTCCCGGGAATAAGTGAAGTGCGCTTCGTTCAGTTTTGTCGCCGACAGCGAGCTGAACAGGTTCAGGTTGAACAGGTTGATCTTCGAAGGACCCTCAGTCCCGTTCGCCGACGTTCCATACGTGCCGACGTCAAACGTGTTGTTCTCGTTCTTCGAGTAGTCGAAGTTGTAAGACGCGCTCAGTTTGTTGTTGGCTGAGAGGTTCCAGTCGAGCTTGGTCAGCAGCGCGGTGTTCCGGACCGGGTGTTTGACCGGCAGCCCCTCATCCTGGCTCAACCGCGTCTTAAAGAAGTTAATCAAGGCGAGGCGCTGGCAATCAGCGCTGCTGTTGATCAACGCCTCGTTGGCGCCAATCGTTGGCGCCGATATCGAGCAGGGCGTGCCGATCGGCTCGCTCAGGTTGGCCCGAGTCAGATTGGAGATGATTTGCTCGACGGCGCCGAAGAAGAACACCTTGTCCTTGATTATGGGTCCGCCAAGCGTCCCGCCGAACTGCTCGCGGTGAAAATCCTTGAGCGGCTTGCCGTCGGAAGTGTCAGCGCTGAGCGACTCGAGCCGTTGGAAATGGAACAGGCTTCCGTGAAAGTTGTTCGTCCCGGACTTCGTGATAACGTTTACGATGCCGCCGGCGGTGCGCCCGAACTCGGCGCTGGCTCCCGTCGCGATAACTTGAAACTCTTTGATCGCATCCAGGGTTATGTCGATCGCCGCCCGCTGGCCGCCTGCCTGTTCGCCGAAGAAGCCGTTGTTGTAGTCGCCGCCGTCCAGGCTGATGTTGTTAAAGACGCCGCGTTGCCCGGCGAAGTTGATCTCGTCGCCGTCGGGGCCTTGAGTGATGCTGACGCCCGGCGTCAAGGTAAGCATATCCTCGAACTTCCTTCCGAGAATCGGCAGGTTGCCGACGGACAACTCGTTCAGGGTCGAGCTTGACTCAGTCTTGACCGTATCGATGGTTGGCGCGGCGGTGATGGTTATCTTCTCCTCCAGCCGCGAGACTTTCATGCTCAGGCTTAGATTGATAGTCTGCCCGACTGTGAGCTCAAGATTCTCCTGAATGACGGTCGCGAAACCCTGTTTCGAAACCGTGAGAACGTAACGGCCCGACTGCAATTGAAGAAACACGAATCGGCCGTCGGCGTTCGTGGTCAACGCTCTCGAGAAGTTGGTGTCGGGGTTCTTGACTTCGACGTTGGCGCCGGGCACTACACCGGCCTGCTCATCCAAAACCGTGCCCTGAATCACGCCGGTGGTTATTTGGGTTTGAGCAAACACCCCAGATGCCAGTGCAAGCAAGAGGGGCAAACCTGGTGCGACTAATCTTATCAGTCTTTTCATGGTTGTCTCTCCGATCCAAGGTTGCGGACGTTTGTAAACGGTCCATTCCTTGTAGACCACTTGACGGAACAAAGTCAACCACATCTGTCATTGGTCATTGGTCATTTGTCATTGGTCATTGGACCGATGAGGATAAACCAATGACAAATGACCAATGACAAATGACCAATGACCAGTGACCTGATTGCGTTGCGTCAGATTGAGCTTGACCATTACGTCTATCGCAATCATGCTGTGGGCGGCTCTGGAACCAGTAGTCGTTCAGGAAGTAAGAGGCAATGATCGCCATCATCGTCATATCGTTTCTCGCGCTGATTGGAGCGGTTTTCACCATTTACCTCCGGCAGCGAACGCCATCGGACGCAACCGACAATCGTGTTCTTCCAGCGCCTCATTTCAAAGGGTTGTTTGATCGTCCTAACGCGGCACTGCTTATCGAAGAACAGCAACGGACAATCGCATCCAGGAGGCAGAAGTTGCTCGAGCTTGCGAGTACCGGCGACCTGAATGCGCTCGCCGAAGCGCATTCGACACGCGACGCAATGTTGTACGCTGATGTTCTTAGCACCCTGGCGGAACGGGCTTCCGAGCGTCAGGAAAACCTTGCGGCTCTCGTCTCGCACATTTCAAAGAGCAATGAGCTGAGAGCAAACAAGGAGTTGGCTCAACGCTTAATCGAGACGTGGAAGGCAGCTCCCGACCGGCGTTCGACAACCGAGATGATTCACATCGCCGCGCTTTCGGATGACGCGGAAACTTATGAACAGGCAATCGAAGCAGCGCTCGAGGTTTTTCAATCAGGGCAGCTCCCTTGGTTTAAGCCGGAAGAGCTGGCCGGGCTTTTCGTTAGCCAGTACTGGGTGATCGCGCCGGAAGCGAGGCGCGGAGGCGCGGGCTTTGCGTTGAAGCGCAGGCTCTCGGGCGTTCGCCGTGAACTAGCAACGACGACGTCCGCGCGTTGAACTGTGCCCCTGCGGAATCCTGCTAGCGATCGAGGTCAATCATGAACTCAAGAGATATTCAGGCTTTCCTCCCTTATGTGGTAGTTGCATTCGTCGTGGTCGTTCTGTTGTTCGTAATTCTACGCCGGATACTGGTCAACGTCGGCGCGCGTGAGATCGCAATCAAAGAGCGCCGCTACCTGGGCCAGAAGATGCCCCCGGGCCGCGTCGTCGCGACGGAAGGCGAAGTCGGCATTCAAGCTGACGTGCTCAAGCCGGGACTTCACTTGATCAAGTGGCCCTTCGAGAAAGTCATTCGCAAGTTCCCGCTGGTTGAAATTGGCGCCGATGAGATGGGCATCATCGAAGCCATCGACGGCGAGCCGATGCCGCCGGGAGGGATTTTCGCAGCCGACCGCGCGCAAAACGCACACAACAATTTCCAGGACCCGATCGCGTTCATCAAACGCGGCGGCGTCAAAGGCATTCAGCTTCGCACGTTGCCGCCGGGCCTGTGGCCGATTCACCCTTATCTGTTCCGAGTCTCAGTAACCAAAACGACGGTGATCCCGCAGGGCAAAGTCGGCATCGTCACATCGGCGGACGGCGACCAACTCGACCCCGGCCGTCTGCTTGCTAAGGCGATCGACAATCACAAAAACTTTCAAGACGCCGAGCAGTTCATCGCGTCGGGCGGACAGAAAGGACCGCAGGTCGACATCCTTACGCCGGGAACCTATCGCATACTGACCGACTCGACCCCGCTTGAAGGAGGCGGCGAAAGAAAGCCGGGTTTGTTCTTCGTGCGGCTCAATGACGCCACCGTCATCCAGGAGAATCAGATTGGTCTCGTTGAAGCGTTGGACGGCGCGACGCTTGACCCTCGCGATTACGTCGCCACTCAGGTCGAGGGCCACGACAACTTTCAAGACGGCAACGAATTCATCGGCCACGGCGGGCAGCGCGGGCCTCAAAAGGACATACTGCTTCCAGGCACCTACTACGTAAACTCGATGCTGTTCAAGGTGATTCCCGAATCTGCGAAAGAGGTGAAGCCGGGCGAGGTCGCGGTGGTCGTTTCAAACGTCGGCAAAGACCCTTCGGAAGAAGTGCGCCGGGCAATGGCTGCAAAGATTCGCGAGCGCCTGGAGCGGGAAGAACAAGAGCAAGTAGCTCTTGTCGCGGCGCGGATCGACGACCAGGATACTATTGCCGAGATCAAACAAGACCTCGCGCTCAGCGATCCCGCGGACCGGCGACTGGATGAAGGCGCGCACGAAGCTTACGTTGTGCCGGCCGGTTTTCGCGGCATCCAGGAGACCGTAGTCGGGCCGGGGCGCTACTACATCAACACACTTGCGGTCACGCCGATTGTCATACCGACGACGAACCAAACCGTTGAATGGACTTCGGGTGAAGATGCAAACACGTTCAATCCTTTCGAGGTGATTTCGAAAGACGGCTTCACGATGCAGCTCGAAGTGCGCGTCGTGTTTCGCATCAAACCGGAAGACGCGCCCTTCATGGTCGCAAAGATCGGCTCGGTCGACCGGTTGATACAGAACGTCATGCACCCGCTGATCGACTCGATCTTCCGTAACCAGGCTTCTGAGTCGTCGGCGATGGCTTATCTGCAGAACCGTCACGAAGAGCAAGAGCGCGCCGAAGCTCGCGTGCGAGCGCACCTCTTGAAGTATCACGTTGACGTAGTGAACGTTTTGATTTGTCACATTCATCTGCCCGAAGATTTGATGAAGACCCAGACCGAAAAGATCCTCGCCGAGCAGAAGCAGCACATGTTCAACGCGCAGCGTGAAGCCGAAGAGCGGCGCATTCAATTAGAGAGGACCAAAGCGCAAGCCGACAATCAGGTCTCGTTGATGGCGGCAACCGTCGGCGTTGAGATCGCCGGCAAGCGCTCGGAGCAACGCAAAGCGGAAGGCGAAGGCGAAGCGAGCTACATTCTGGCTACAGGCACAGCCGAAGCGGAGAAAGTCCGTTTGATGGGCGAAGCGCAAGGCGTGGCTTATGCGCAGCAGGTCAACGCCATCGGCCCGCAAGGCGTCGCTCTGATCGAGACGTTGAAGGTAATCGG
>JBGQGO010000183.1:0-9664 GCA_041497455.1 Blastocatellia bacterium
AAAAAAGCCCCCTAGCCGAGGGCTTCTATTAACTTCGAGACCCCTACTATGCTGAACGCTCTCTTCATATTGTAGATCAACCCATTCAACCTCATCTCCACCCCTACCTTCTCAGTCCCTCTCAGCAGAAAGTACCCTTGATCAAGCGACCTTTTCATCGTGCCCCACGGATGCTCAACCAGTCCCCCTCGCAATCTGAGCTTCTCCCGATTTCCTTTCACTCGGGTCGCCATCTCTTCCATCACTCCCTCGTGTATGTGCCGCTTTATTACTCGAGGCCCTTCCCCACTCGTACACTGCTTCTTCAACCCGCAGCTTTCACAACTATCCGTCTTGTACAGCTTCATGCTCTTCTGCTTGTCTGTCGTCCTATATGTAAGGTCTTCTCCAGCAGGGCAAATGTACACGTCTTTCTCTGCGTTGTACTCGAATCGCTCTTTGCTATAAACACCCTCGATAACTTTCACCGCGGGCTTGCCCATGTACACTGTTATTCCGTTATCAGTGCTCTGCTTCACCTGGTCGCAGTCGTAGTATCCCATGTCGGTCACTACTTCAATCTTCTCTACACCCAACTCTTCCTTCGCCTGACCAGCTATCCCAGATAACTGATGCTGATCGTTTCCTTCATTCGTCAGTTCCATTGCTACTATCATCTTGTGCTTGCTATCGACCGCCATCTGCACGTTGTAACATACGTGCGTGCCCTGCGCCGTATGCATCAGTCTAGCGTCGGGGTCGGTTATTGATACCTGCTTTTCTCCGCTCTTTCTCAGCTCTTTTTCCGTTTCTTTGTATCCTTCTCGAATCTCCTTTAGTCTGTCTATCTTCTTGTTCAGCGCCTCGGCCGTTATCTGATTGGCGTCATCTTCGGTATCGCCTTCGTCAAGTTGCTTGAGGTACTGGTCTATTCTTTCATCTGTCTTCTGGATCAAGTTCTTCAGCTTCGCCGCCGAGAAATTCTTCTTCTTGCTATTGCTTGCCCTGAACTTGCTCCCGTCTACGGCAAGCAGTTCTCCACCGAATAACTCTAGCTTTTTGCATATCACAAAGAACTCTTGAAAGATTTTCTTTAGCGCCTTTGTGTTTCCCTTCCGAAAGTCAGCGATTGTCTTGAAGTCTGGTCTCAGCTTCCTCATCAACCACATCAGCTCCAGATTCCGCCCGGCTTCTAGCTCTATTCTCCGGCTCGATCGAACTCGGTTCAGGTAACAGTAGATGTACAACTTCAGCAGGTCTCGCGGATCGTACCCGGGCCGTCCAAGATCCTTGGGTTCTGCCCTTCCGAATCCCAGCTCTGCTATATCCAATCCATCAACAAACGCTTCGATGAATCGAACCGGATTATCTCGCGTGATGTAGTCGTCCACCACCTCAGGGAACATCGTTATCTGCTCTCGGCTCTCACCGCTGATGTAGCCCATCTTCTCCTCCAACGATCAGTCTCGTTATCGCGCCTACACTAACAATATGGCAACGCCACCCGGTTGGTTTCAACTTTCTCCTTTCTCAAACCATTCTGTCTTTCTTTTCTTTCGACTCACCTTCACTACGGCCTTTGCCCTTTGCCCTTACCCGCAGCCGCCTCGCAACACCTCAACGTTGGTCAGCTCGTTGCATCCGACTTTTCACACAGCCTCCTGGTTGATGGTTCTACGGAAGGACGTCATCGAGGTTCACTCGCAGCCAAAGAACGGGAAGTACCAAAAGGTCCAACGACTCAAGCGCGGCAAGACCCTGATATCCCCGACAATCCCCGCGCTTTCCTGCAGAGTTGAAGACCTACTTGGCTGATGGTTGGTTGAAGCTGCGATGCTGGATCGTATTAGGCAATTGCCTGGGACGAGCTTAATGCGGAGGATGTAGTGGCTGTACATAACGAAAGCAACGCCGCGTTGGTGACGCAGATACTAGGTCTTGGGTTCGACGTTCTGGAAGAACTAAGATCCCAATTGACAGATCCTAATTCAATCTAATAATGGTAAGCTGTAACCAGAGATTTGAACGGGCGGAGGGAAAGATGAAGATGGAAGGCAGCAGTAAAGATGCGGAATTGAACGAGGGCATTAAAGATTTGGAGTTGAACGAGCGAACTCACACCACTCGCCTCGCCAAAGTAAAAGTCTTCCTAGACTTTGGTTCACATATCGCCATCGGGATGCTGGTCAGTATACTTGCTTCAGTAACATGGGACCGTTCGTTTTCAAGTCTTCCGGAGATACCCCAAGCCTATGTGTATCTAGCAGGAATAATCGTGTCCTCACTTGCTGGAATATCTATTATTTTTCTGCTTGCGCGAAGGATGTACCAACAACGCAAACGGGAGAGAAATGAAACGATAAAGCGAGTTCGGATAAGAGAGACTCACCTGTTCAAGACCCTTGAGCGTGACTTTGAGCGGATCATAAAGCCCAGAGAGGTTCATGGCGGATAAGCAACTAGAACTGATTGACAAGCCATTGCACCCACGTGCAGTGGAATTAGCGAGAGATAATGTTGACGACTATGCCGCCTCTCTTATCGTCTTAGCTAAGACGCTTGCATACCAAAGAGGTGATGACGAAGTCTTAAGTACTCATGTCCTTGAAGCGCTGAATATTATTCAGAGTCGAAGACGGCGAAAGCGCTGGAAAGACTTTTCGCTAGCAATCGGTGGCGCCCTTTTTGGGGCCTTTGTCTCGGGCTTCACGACAGAACTCTCAAAAGGTAATAGTAAGCTACTGCTTGCTGTCTACGTAGTGTTGGGCGTCTTGGGGATGATGCTGATCTTTGCTGGCCTTCAGGATTGAGAATGCTCTCGGAGTAGTTTCAACACGGACAATGCATTCCACAGTTTGTTCCAACGTCGGCCCGCCCAGGCTGCTCGCGCTGAATCCGCCCATTTCGGTGAAGCGCCCTTATACGTAAGGCACTAGACCGCGGTTACTCGGTCGATCGGATGTGTGTCGTGAGGAAACTTGCTACGGTCGCCTTTCCTTGACAGTTCAAAGCGCGCAACGTAAAGTCGCAATTTTGGAGGTAACGTCAGAAACGTATCTGAGGCAACTCGCTTCATTGGTTGGCTGAGTTTTCATTATGTCCAAAGCATTAGTAGTAGTTGAATCCCCTTCAAAAGCGAAGACGATCAACAAGTACCTCGGTTCCGGGTACAGGGTTCTCGCTTCGGTCGGGCACATCAAGGACCTTCCCAAGAAGGGCATCGGCATCGACTTCGACAACAACTTCGAGCCCACCTACGAGGTGATCCCCGGCAAAGAGAAGGTGATTCGAGAACTGAGGGCAGCCGCGAAAGACGCCGACACGATCTACGTCGCGACTGACCCTGACCGCGAAGGCGAGGCCATCGGCTGGCACATCAAGGAAGAGCTCGAAGGACGCGGCAAGAACCGAAAGACCGTCCGCCGTGTGATGTTCAACGAGATCACAAAGACCGCGATTCAAGAATCTTTCAAACATCCCATCGACATAGACGAGAACCTCGTGAACGCTCAGCAAGCGCGCCGGTTGCTCGATCGAATAGTCGGTTATCAAGTCAGCCCGTTGCTGTGGGACAAGGTTCGTCGCGGACTCTCGGCAGGCCGCGTTCAATCGGTCGCCGTGCGCATGGTCGTAGAGCGCGAGCGCGAAATCGAAGCGTTCACTGCAACCGAGTACTGGACCATCATCGCGAACCTGTCGGCAAAGCTGCCGCCCTCCTTCGACGCGCGACTGCTGCGAATCGACGACAAGTCGGTGAAGGCCTCGGACTTTGGCGAAGAACTCAAGGCGTCCGAGATTCACATCAAGGAAGAGAAACAAGCAAAGGATTTGCGTGCCGAGATCGAGCAGCAGCAGTTCATCGTGGCTTCGGTCGCGACAAAAGAGAAGAAGCGCAATCCGGTTCCGCCGTTCATCACGTCCAAGCTCCAACAGGAGGCGTCGCGCAAGCTCCGGTTTCCTGTGAAGAGGGCGATGCAGATCGCGCAAAAGCTGTACGAGGGCGTTGAGATCGGAGATGAAGGATTGGTCGGATTGATCACCTACATGCGGACCGATTCAACTCGCGTCGCCGATTCCGCTCTCGCCGAGGTGCGAGATCTGATCACCACTCAATTCGGTCCGGAGTATCTGCCTGAGAAGGCGGTGTTCTATCGCTCGAAGAAGGGCGCCCAGGACGCTCACGAGGCGATTCGCCCGACTTCGGCCATGCGCACGCCTGATTCGGTTGCGAGCTTCCTCGGCAAGGATGAGCTTTCGCTGTACAAGCTGATCTGGCAGCGGTTTGTTGCGTCTCAGATGATGCCGGCGCTTCTGGATCAAACGACGATCGACATCAGCGCGGGCCCGCGTTACCTGTTCCGCGCGACCGGGTCGGTCATCAAGTTCAACGGTTTCCTCGCGGTCTACGAAGAAGGCAAAGACGAGAAGGACGCGGAGGACGAAGAGCAGGCCCACAAGCTTCCGCTTGTCGAAGAAGGCGAGCGACTGGCCCTAAATAGTCTGGTCGACGAGCAGCACTTCACCGAGCCGCCGCCGCGCTACACCGAAGCGACGCTGGTGAAAGCGCTTGAAGAGAAGGGAATCGGACGGCCTTCGACTTACGCTTCGATAATGACCGTGATTCAGGACCGCGAATACGCGCAGCGAAAGGAAGGCCGCTTCTATCCGACCGAGCTCGGGATAATCGTCAACGATCTGCTGGTCGAGAGCTTCGACGATCTGTTCAACGTCGAGTACACCGCGCATATGGAAGAGGAGTTGGACGAGATCGAAGACGGGAAGATGGGATGGACCGAAGCGCTGGCGGAGTTCTACGAGAAGTTCACCAAGGATCTCGACGTCGCGAAGCTCCATATGCGCGACGTAAAGCGCCAGGAGATCATCACCGACGAGAAATGCGAAAACTGCGGTTCGCCGATGGCGAAGAAATTCGGCCGCTTCGGTGAGTTCCTCGCTTGCACGAACTACCCCGAGTGCAAGACGACTCGCGATCTTGCGAAGGCCCACGACGAGGCAGGCGAAGAAGCTCACGCAGAGGCCGCCGAAGAGATTTGCGACAACTGCGGACGACCGATGGCGATGAAGCGCGGCCGGTTCGGGCAATTCCTCGCGTGCACCGGTTATCCTGAATGCAAGACCACGCGAAAGATTCAAAAGGGCGGCAAGTTCGCGGCGGCCGACGTGATGCTTGAAGAGCTTTGCCCGAAGTGCGGCAAACAGATGGTGTTGAAGCAAGGGCGCTACGGCCCGTTCACGGCTTGCTCGGATTATCCAAAGTGCAAATACATAAAGCAGGAAACGATCGGCGTGAGCTGCCCTGAGTGCGGCGCCGGCGAGTTGGTGGTCAAGAAGAGCAAGCGCGGGGCGTTTTACGGCTGCGGGAATTATCCTGCTTGCAAGTTCACTCTGTGGGATAAGCCGGTTCCGCAATCGTGCCCTGAATGCCGAGCGCGCTTCCTCGTTGAGAAGATCAAGAAGGACGGCTCGCGCGAGCTTCAATGCCGCGCGGAAGGTTGCAAGTACAAAGAGCCGATACCCGACACGGGCGACGCCGAAGATACAGCCTCGCGGCTGTCAGCGTGAATCAAGCACTCAGCCGCCGATCACTACAAGCCGGCAGCTCGCTCTACATTGACAAACGGAGCGCCACGCATTACAACCACCACGACTGGCAAGCCGAGCTCCTTCGGGCGGAGAGCAGTTTCATGCCAGGCCAGGACAAACACTAAAAGGAGATTAGCTATGAAGAAGCTGAGCCGTGCGATCATGGGTGTTCTGTTGGTCAGTGCTGTCTCGGTTTTTGCGGCCAAACCTGCGATGGCGCAGGACCCGGCCAAGGTGGCAGCGGACATATACAAAGTAGTGCTGGAGAATGATCGGGTGAGGGTGCTGGAAGCGAAACTCAAGCCGGGTGACAAGACCGCGCTCCATTCGCATCCGGCCAATATCATCTACGCGTTCACCGATTCCAAAGCGAAGTTCACTCCCGCTGGCGGTAAGGGCACGATCCGGGCTTTGAAGGCTGGCGCGGTCCTCTGGGGTCCGCCGGAAACACACGTCTCTGAAAACGCTGGAAAGACCGAAGCTCACGTTCTGATTGTCGAGTTGAAAGGCGGCAAGAGCGGAAAGATGGCTAAGGGTGCAGACCCGGTAAAAGTAGACCCCAAGCATTTCAAAGTGCGGCTGAACAATGCGAGGGTGCGGGTTCTCGAGTTTACTGCCAAGCCCGGCGACAAGTTTCCGATGCATTCGCATCCGGATTATGTCGCATACACCTTCAGCGGTGGCAAAACAACGTACTCTTTTCCTGATGGCAAGACTGCAGAGCGTCAGGTCACTGCGGGCAACGCGACCTGGAATGAATCGGAGACGCACGCAGGGCAGATCGGTGACACTGAAACTCACACTCTGCTTGTGGAACTGAAAGCTACACGGGCGAAGCCGAAGAAATAGTCTTGCGGCCGTGCCGATTGATCGCCCGGTCTGCCGACCGAAACAGATCGGGCGCA
Organism: Blastocatellia bacterium; assembly: GCA_041497455.1. Taxonomy (GTDB): domain Bacteria; phylum Acidobacteriota; class Blastocatellia; order UBA7656; family UBA7656; genus Onstottus_A. The sequence goes on from JBGQGO010000183.1 coordinate 6,489, forward strand.
TCTCGGCAAAATCAGTTAGCCGATGTGGTAAAGAAGCGCGTCACAATCATCTTTCTTTTAGCGATCACCGCCGTCGCTTTCTACTGTTGCTATCTCCTCTTTCAGCCGTTCTTGAGACCGCTTCTCTCTGCGATCGTTATCGCGGTTGTCTTCTTTCCCGTGCACGCTCGGATCCATCGGCGTCTTCGCAGCCCGAGCCTTGCCGCGCTGGCGTCAACAATCATTATCATTCTTCTAATCATCGTTCCGGCGGCCGCGATCATCCTCGCGATCAAGGGAGAGATCGCGGACTTGTACACACTCATAGACCAGAAGAGCACTGAGAGCGGAGGGCTGAGCCCTTACTTGAGCCAGTTGCTCGAACGGCCGACGCAATGGATCGGGCGCTACGTTGACCTTTCCCAGTTCGACCTGCGCGCATCCCTGCTCGGCCGGTTGAGGGAACTGAGCTCGTTCTTCGTTACGGAAGGATGGATGATCGTCGGCGGCGTGACGTCGTTCGCATTCAACGCGGCTATTACTCTGTTCACCCTGTTCTTTCTTTTTCGCGAAGGCAGGTCCATGCGAAGGCGGGCTGCCGCGGTCTTACCGCTCAGCAGCGAGCAGGTTGAAAAGCTTTTCGGTGGGATCGAAAACACGATGATCGGTACGGTGTATGGCGGACTCGCGGTCGCAGCGATTCAAGGGACGCTTATAGGCCTCGCGCTCTGGGTCTTAGGGATCCCCTCGCCGGTTTTGTGGGGAGTCGTCGCATCGTTCTTCGCGCTGCTGCCCGTGGGTGGCACTGCGGCGGTGTGGGTGCCGGCTTCGATCTATCTGCTGGCCAGCGGCAGTTGGATCAAGGCGATCATTTTGGTTGGGTGGGGACTTGTCGTCTTCTTGATCGACAACGTGCTGAGACCTTACCTGATTGGCGGTCGAACTCAGATGCACCCATTGCTGATCTTCTTCGCCGTGTTCGGCGGCTTGAACGTCTTTGGTTTTCTCGGTTTGTTTATTGGTCCGGTAATCCTGGCTGTGACCATCACGCTGCTGGGCATGTTGAGGGATGAAGGCCGGGTATCGAGTGCGCATCCGCACGAGGAGAGTGCCCGCGCGGTCGCGGTCAACGATGAAGGTGCAGCCCCCTAGCTATCCCGGCTGGCACGAACCGGCATGCGTCCTGTCTTGCTCGGAGGGCGTGGGCCGCGCTAAGCACAACCTGCTTACGGCGTTAGTCCGGACGCGGCGATCCCTGCTTGATTCGTTTGCGCACCTTGTCCCAGGAAGAAGTCATCAAGCTCTCCAGCCACCATGTAGCGCCCGCTTCCGCGAAAGCGCTAACGGTTTTTGCTGCTCGCTTACGGTTGCCGCCCTGCGTAGTGCCTCCGACCACGATGTCGAAAGGTGCGCCCGGCGAGCGGTGTTGGTCAACGAATTGTTTCAGTTCCCCAACCTCGGCGGGCGTCATTCGCTCCATGGATTTGTACTTCTGAGGAATGATTCCGTCCCATCTGAGCGCGCGCTGCATTGATTTCTCTTTGGTCCAAACGCCTGGCACCCAGACCGGAATTCTGGGCGACTGCACAGGCGTCGGCAGCATGGTCATTTCCTGCACTTTGTAATGTTCACCAGCGAAGCTGAAGGGCTTGCCGCTCCAGAGTCCGGCCAGTATCGCGAGGCCTTCATCAAGCCTCTGGGCACGGACCTTGAGATCCATCGCCTCGCCTACCTTGTAGAACCCGCCGTCGTGTTCGGCCGCTCCCAGCCCGGCGCCGAAGATTAGCCGGCCTTTCGAAAGGTGGTCAAGGGTGACCGTTTCGCGAGCCAGCTTCCACGGACGCCGCCGCGGCACGGGAGTTATCATCGTCCCGATACGGATGCGCTCGGTGCGCATTGCCATAGCCGCAAGAACGATCCAGGGATCGAACCACGGAAACGGCGGAGAGTTGGGCATTCCGATGTCCATCGCGTCCGCGATAAAGACGCCGTCCCATCCAGCAGCCTCCGCCTCTTGTGCGATCTCGCTAGTGGCGTTGGCGTCTCCACCCTCGATAACGAATCCATATTGCATAGCACGCTCCTTTGGAAAGAGTTCGTAGTTCGGCCTTCAGGCGGAAGTTCGTATCTTAGTCTCTCCCGGCGAAGAGCTACGAACTTCCGCCTGAAGGCCGAACTACGAACTCCTCATCGTTCATCGCCGATCACGAAAAGAGTGTACGCGATGCTTCCAGACACCTTGTGTCATATTCCTTTCTTGATCTCTCAACTGACGGCTGTTTCCCAAAAAAGATTCGCTTGAAATCGACAGGCCCGACAAACCGGATCGCTCATTCCTGCATCCAAAACGCCGCTGCTTTACAACGCGAGCGGGGCTGCGGTACCCTTGGTGCCGAGAGTCAGAGGCTCCCATCGTTAACCTTGCTATCAGTGAGGAACACCATGCCGTCATTCGATAGATTCAGATCTCAGGGCCGAGGATTGGGGCTCTCGGCTAACTGGCTTCAGGAATTCTTCCGCCGCTACACCTTCCTATCGCTGGTCGCGCTCTCGGTCATCGCGGGGATGATGTTCGGCGCCACTGTAGCCTACCAGGCGAGCATGACCGAGCAGGCGCAAGAGGTTGCTGGGCTCGCCAACTACCGCCCAAACCTTGTCACTCGAGTCATAGCTGACGATGGCAAGACGGTCGTCGGAGAGTTCTCGCTCGAGCGCCGCATTCCGGTCACCTACGATCAGATCCCCGAGACCATGAAGAACGCGATCTTTGCGATTGAAGACGACCGTTTCTTTCAGCACATCGGAGTAGACCCGATTCGCATCGTCACCGCCGCGTTCAAGAACGTCATCAAGAGCCGCAAAGCGGAAGGCGCGTCAACACTCACCCAACAGCTTGCCCGCTCGCTGTACCTGACGCCCGAGAAGACCTACACAAGAAAGATCAAAGAGATACTGTTCGCGCTGCAAATCGAGCGCTACTATACGAAAGAGCAAATAATGGAGATGTACTGCAACTACATCTTCCTGGGCGGAGGGGCCTACGGCTTCGAAGCGGCGTCGCAATATTACTTCTCGAAATCGCTCAAGGACCTGACGCTCGAAGAGTCCGCGTTGCTGGCGGGGCTACCTAAGGCGCCGAGCCTTTACTCGCCAACGCGCGATGAGAAGGCGGCGCTTGATCGGCGCAACGTCGTGCT
>JBGQGO010000184.1:0-9564 GCA_041497455.1 Blastocatellia bacterium
CATGGCGCTGGCTGGATCGAGCGATCTGCTCGAGCTTTACCCGATGAGTGGCGATCCACCGGACCGCTACGTCGCTCAGTTTCGATGCAAGGGGCTGATGCGTTCTCAGAATGGTGAAGTTGTTGAAGCCGATCATTTCGAGGTCGGCATCTGGTTTCCGTCGGATTACCTGCGGCGCGCGGAGCCGTTTCAAGTTCTGACGTGGTTAGGTCCGTTCGATGTGTTTCACCCGAACATCAGCGACAAGGCTCCGTTCATCTGTGTCGGGAAGCTCAAGCCGAACACGCCGCTGACCGACATTCTGTATCAGTGCTTTGAGATCATCACCTACAACAAGGTGACGATGCGAGAAGACGATGCGCTCAACACAGACGCGTGTGTGTGGGCGCGTGAGAATCAACACAAGTTTCCGATCGACCGCCGTCCTCTCAAGCGGCGCGCGCTCGATCTGCAGATCGAACAAGTTGAGAAGGTGGGGTGAGCGGTGACTTACGCTGCTAAAACGCGAGAGAACCAAATAGCAATCGCGCTGGCGAGATGCGCAGCGCCGGTGAAGCAGGCTGGCGGTGGGCGCTGGGAATTCGCGCTCGCGAATGGAAAGCCGCTGGGTGTGTCCGCGCGCCTTTTCGAGGACTGGTTGCTGCTGGATGCGCCTTTGACTGACGGGATCTCGCGCGGCGGCTGGTGGAACCTGCTCAGATTGAACGCCGCTCTTCATGGCCTGAGCAAGTTCGTCCTGATGCCGGGGGCACGATCGGTTCACCTCCGCGCGGATCTTCCGTTGCCGGGCGACGATGACTCCGAGCGCGATTGTGAAAGCGGGCTCGACAGCGTTCTGACAACTCGGCTGCTCGAAACGTGCGCCTGTTTGAAAGCGGCGTATCGGAGCTTTCGGGGCGAGAAGAGTGAGCATGCGATGCCGGCCTCATCAGTGAATCCGGAAGGCCCGGGTAAGAACCAAGTCGAAGAGCTTCGCCGTCTGTGCGGTGACGCGGGGTGGCCGTTCATCGAGCGTTCAGCCGGAAAGCTGATGGTCGATCTAGATGTGCGAAGCGGCTTTTACCAGGCTGCGGTTGAACAGCGAGATGAGGGTGCTGAGGTCGCGGTTGAAATCGTGCGCTCGGAAGCTCTCGGCGAAACAAGTCGTCAGGCATTGAGCTTGTTATTGCTCGGAACGGGCGCACTCGTGAGAATGGCTCGCCCCTCGATGGAGGAGAAGGAAAACCAGATCGCCATGCGGTTTGAAGTGAGATTCACCACGACGCCGACGGCGGTTGAATTGGCGCACGCATTTGCGTCTTTGTCGGTTGCATGCGCGATGTCGGGGCGAGAGGCGCGAGCGATTCAAGACGAAGTCATAGCCAGAGACTATCTGGCGATGCTGGGAGCGCAGGCATCCCTGCCTGCGTCTTCGGGCAGCGGTGATTAGGGAGACGAAAGAGGAAGAGGCAGGCAGGGATGCCTGCGCTCCCAGGGGCTGATTAAGAATGGAGGTCAAGACAATGGAAACGCCACAACAATTGGGGATCGGGCTTCAAGTGAGCGACGTGTCCGGGCAGAAGCTGCACAACGTCAGCAACGTGCCGCCCGATGCAACGGTCGGAGAGTTGATTCAAGGCATGCTGTCGCAGATGAATCTGCCGCAGAACGATGTGAGCGGCCGCCCGCTTACTTATCACGCTCGACTCGAGCGCGAAGGGCGGCACTTGCACGCGTCCGAGCGTGTGGGTGATGCAGTTCAAAACGGCGACAAGGTCGTCTTGCAGCCGAATATAGACGCAGGATGATTTTTTATTTTTTATTTGTGATTTGTGATTTGTCATTTGAGACGGGTCAACCAGTCTTCGATACGAATGGCAAATAACAAATGGTAAATAACAAATAACAAATAGGCAATCACAAATAGAAAATGAGGGACGTCATCATGTCGGCGATTGGGTATCAGTACGTCATCGAGCTGTTTCGCGAGGATGACTCGCCGCTCGGACAGGCTTCCGTGAAAGTGGACTGGGGGCCGGCAGAGGAGTGGACGAGGTTCCAGGCGATGCGCCGGGGGCTGCTTGGCTCGAATGAAACGGGCTGCGTCTCGTCGATCGAGCCGCTGTGGCTTCGCCAGGCAGGTGAGCCTCATGTCGAAGGCTTTCGCGTGAGTATAGCGACGAGTGCGGGTGAAGTAGCTACAGATTTTGCGGCCAGCTATTTCAAGTCGCTCGCGACTCAAGCATCGAGTCACTTCATCGAGAAGGGCCGGCTGCAAACTGGCGAGCGGTTCCGCTATCTGGCGGCCGCATTTCGTCAGGAGAGCGAAAAGCCGAATGGCTCGCGGTTTCAGTTCACTACCGAAGAGGTCGCGCCACCGATCGCGATCCGGGACTCGTCGCTGGCTGAAATGGTCGCGCTTGCTGTCCCTCGCGGCGCCATCTGCGCGGGCGATGTGCCGGCGTTTGTGCCTCAGCGTGTTCTGGATGAGGCCGCGAGTCTGACCCGGCAGTCCGTCGCAAAGGAGACCGGCGGGATCCTGATCGGCCACCTGCATCGCGACGCGAGCGTTCCCGAGATGTTCGTTGAGGTGACTGCGCAGATTCATGCGCGGCACACCGAGGCTGATCTTACGAAGCTGACTTTCACGTCGGAGACATGGACCGAAGTTCAGGCGGCGATCGATCTTCGCCGCAAGGGCGAGATGATGCTCGGCTGGTGGCACTCGCATCCGGTGCGCGAGTGGTGCAAAGACTGCGCACCCGAGCGGCAGCAGGTCTGCAAGATGGCGAGCGACTTTTTCAGTGCGCACGATCACGCGCTGCATCGCACCGTTTTTCCGCGCTCGTACAGTATCGCGCTGGTGGCTAACGACGTGGTGATGGGTGATGTAACTTTTTCCGCGTTCGGATGGAGAGAAGGTTTGCTCGAGTCACGAGGGTTTCACATTGCCGGAGCGCAACAGCAAGTCGCCGCCGCAGTGAGGCGAGCTGAGGAGTAAACAGCCGGAGTGACGATGACGGATTGTCTGTTCTGTGCATATATCGGAGGGAACCGGAAATGATGCGTACACCGCGACAAGATGCAGACATAGCGACGCTGCTCAAGCAGCTCACAGCCGTGGGTGATGAAGCTCCGTCGGTTGAGGAGAAGGTGCAGATCGCCCACTTGATCCGCACGCAATCGAGAGATTCGGCGAAGCAGGTCGACCATTTTCTGATCGACGAAGTGACCCGCCTGAGGCTTGGACTCGACGTAGCGCGTGACAGCCAGGAGAAGCTGCAGTCGATGCTTGACGCGTTGACGTCGCCGCCGTGGCACCCGGCGATCTTTCTGGGGTTGGCGCCGATGGATAGCCGCGAGGCCGCGATGGTGATGTATGGCAGCTCGCGGCGAGTGGTGACGATCTCGGACGAAGTCGATTCGTATTCGCTGGCTGCCGGCGACGAGGTGCTGTTGGGTAACGAATTGAATGTCGTCGTGGGCAAGTCGCCCTACAACTTTTTTCAGAGCGGTGAGACCGCAAGCTTCGACCGGTACATGCCCGATCGCCGGCTGGTGATCAAGCATCGCGATGATGAGGTGATCGTCGACGCCGCCGACTCGTTGATGCGAAGCGAGTTGAAATCCGGTGATCTGGTTCGATGGGACCGGACCGCCTGGATGGCGTTCGAGAAGGTTGATCGTTCGAAGGGGACCGAGCTGTTTCTCGAAGAGTCTCCGCAAGAGAGCTTCGAGAACATCGGCGGGCTGGACCGCCAGATCGAAGAGCTTCAACGCTCGATTCGGTTGCATCTGTACCACGCGGACACCGCGCGCAAGTATCAGCTTCGGCAAAAGGGTTCGGTGCTGCTGGCCGGACCTCCTGGCACCGGCAAGACGATGATGGCGCGCGCGCTTGCGAACTGGCTTGGAACGATTTCCAAATCAGGCCGCGCGCGGTTCATGAACATCAAGCCGGCGAGCCTTCACAGCATGTGGTATGCGCAGAGCGAGGCGAACTATCGCGAAGCGTTCCGCGTTGCGCGCGAAGCCGGAGACCAGGAACCCGAAGTGCCGGTGGTCATGTTCTTTGACGAAGTGGATTCGCTCGGCGGGTCTCGGGGTCATTCCATGATGCGCGTCGATGATCGAGTGCTGACCGCGTTCATGACGGAGCTGGACGGCTTAAGCTCCCGGGGCAACGTGCTGGTGGTTGGCGCGACCAATCGGCGCGACGCGATCGATCCGGCGCTGTTGCGGCCAGGCAGGCTCGGCGATCTGGTGCTCGAAGTTCCGAGGCCAAATATGAAAGCCGCGCGCGAGATCTTCCGCAAGCATCTGCAGGCTGAGATTCCGTACGCGCTCGAGGGTCTCAGTTCGAGCGCCGCGCGCAGCGAAATCATCGAGTCCGCCGTGTCGAAGGTCTATTCGCCGAACGGCGACAGCGATCTGCTTGCGATCACCTTTCGCGATGGCAAGCGCCGCACTGTGCGGGCTAAGGAACTGCTGAGCGGCGCGAGCATCGCCAAGATCGCGCTGTCGGCCAAGGAGCGGGCTTGCCTTGAGGAGATCGAGACCGGCCAGACCGGCGTTCGATTGAAGCACGTGTTGTCGGCCATCGCGGAAGAGCTGGAAAGCATCGCCGGGACTTTGACGCCGGCCAACTGCCGCCAGCACCTGACAGACTTGCCTCAGGATGTTGACGTGGTGCGAGTTGAAGCGATTCAGAGGAAGGTCGCGAGGCCGCATGCGTATTTGCACGTGGCGTGAGTGAGTGGGGTGAGTTCGTAGTACGGCCTTTAGGCGGAAGTTTGTATCGCGAACACTTGAGTACCGGCAATCGTCCCGGCGAACGCTCGCTACAAACTCCCGCCTAAAGGCCGTACTACGAACGCGGCAGAGAATCGAGGTTGAAATGAACCGAAGAAACACAAACGTTGGAGCGAGCGGCGGGAGACTAGACGCAGGACGTCTGCCGAAACTCTGCGGCGCGGACATCGAGCTTGGTAATTTTGTTCTTGGTTTGCGGTCCAAGCGCGGGACAGGTTCCGAGGCGTCGCGCCTGCTGCTGGGAGAGATTGACGGGCTTCCTCGCCTCGAGAGGTTTCGAGGCGAGCCGTGCGATTGTGCGGCCTGTAGACGCGCGCGCGAATCCTCCGAGCTTGGAGACACGATTGGCCGGAGCTCAAAAGGGAACGGCGGCGCCCAGAGCGTTGTAAATCCCCAGGACTGGGGCCGCAAGTATCTCGCTTCTAACGGCGGGTGCGCGTACATCGACCTCGATCATCTCGAGCTGTGTTTGCCCGAAGTGTTGAGCGCCTATGATCACGTGGCTTGTTGGCACGCGATGTTGAGGATCGCGCGAGGCGCTCTGGAATCGGCTAACGAGAAGCTCCCAAGCGGGAAAAAGATTCAGGTGCTGGTTAACAACAGCGACGGCCAGGGAAACTCGTACGGGAGCCACCTCGACTTTCTGATCACGCGCCGGGCGTGGGACAACATCTTCCGCCGGAAGATTCACTACATGCTGTATCTGGCTGCGTTTCAGGCGTCGAGCATCGTGTACACAGGCCAGGGCAAAGCCGGAAGCGAAAACGCCGCGCCCGACGTGTCATTTCAATTATCCGCGCGTGCCGATTTCTTCGAGAGGTTGGTTGGAGCACAGACGACTCACAATCGCCCGATCGTAAACAGCCGCGACGAGCCGTTGTGCGGTAACGGCGCAGCAGGGGAAATGGCCCGGCTGCACGTGATCTTCTTTGACAACACTCTGTGCCACGTCGCGAGCCTGTTGAAAGTCGGGGTGATGCAAATCGTGCTTGCGATGATCGAAGCCGAGCAGGTGAACATCGAGTTGCTGCTTGATGATCCAATCGACGCCGTAATGCGATGGAGTCACGATCCAACGCTTCGGGCTCGCGCGAAGATGACCACTGGCGAAGAGCTGACGGCAGTTGAGCTTCAGCTTCGCTTTCTCGAAGGGGCGAAGCGGTTCGTTGCGGACGGCGGCTGCGACGGAGTTGTTCCGCGAGCCGGCGAGATAATCGCGCTTTGGGAAGACACGCTGGTGAAGCTTCAGGCGGGCGACTTCGAATCGCTTGCGCCGCGCTTGGATTGGGTGTTGAAGCTTTCGGTATTGCAACAGGTGCTCGATCAGAATCCGGAGCTGACCTGGGGCTCGCCCGAGATCAAGCATCTCGACCACTTGTACTCGAGCCTTGATCCGTCGGAGGGATTGTATTGGGCGTATGAACGAGGCGGATTAGTCGAGCGCGTAGCGTCCGATGAGCAGATCGAGCGTTTCACGGTGAGCCCGCCCGACGACACCCGCGCGTGGACGAGGGCGATGCTTTTGCGATGGGCTGGTGCGGACGGCGTAGACGATGTGGACTGGGACTCTATCCGGTTCAAGACCGGTTATGAGCGCTACCGGACAACCTATCGGAGGCTGGAACTGGCCAGTCCGCTTGCGTTTACCAGAGCGGCTTCCGAGAGAGCTTTCGAGGATGCGACCACGCTTGATGAGTTGCTCGATTTGCTGGGCGCGGCCAAGAAAGACAACCGTGAGAAAGAGCCCAACGTTGCGATGGTTCCAATCTATTTCAAAGGAGGACGTTATGAGACTTCGTGAAAGGACCGAAGACGATCGTGTGAGGCATGACCAAGACGCGCCGGATGACGGCTCGAGCGACGCGAACCTTCGCCAGATGCGGCTTGCAGGGCAGAGTCTTCTCACTGCGGGCGCTGATGCCATTCAAAAAGCGTTGTCGGGTGACAGCGAATCATTCCTGGCTGCCACGCGCCAGCAGGGAGGTCAATAGCCGTGGCCGAAAGGCTGATGGGAATCGAAACTGAATACGCGGTCAGCGCGATGTATCCGTGGGGCAGCAGCCTCGATCAAAACGAGTTGGTCAACAGGCTGCTCGCGCTGGCCCGAGGAAGGCTGGTTCACCTGCCTGACATTGCCAGCGGTCTGTTTCTGGGAAACGGTGCGCGGTTCTACCTTGACTACGGCAATCACCCCGAGTTGACTACGCCCGAGTGCACCAACCCGTGGGACGTAGTCCGCTACATTCTTGCCGGCGAGCGAATACTGGCCGGCCTGGCGCAGGAGTTGGCGAGCGAAGCCGGCGCCGAGGTGATGGTGTTCAAGGCCAATGTCGACTATGGCAGCCGGTGGGTGACATGGGGTTGTCACGAATCGTACATGCACCGCGCGCCGCCATACGCGCTCTCGGATCAGATCATCCCCCACCTGGCCACGCGGATCATCTACACTGGCGCCGGCGGCTTCAACTCTCAGTCCAACGGATTGGAGTTCACGCTGTCGCCCCGTGTGCCTCATCTGGCGAACGTAGTGTCGAACAACTCGACGTCGGATCGTGGGATCTTTCACACCAAGGATGAATCTCTGACCAAGCCGGGTTTTCATCGGCTGCACATCATCTGCGGTGAGAGCCTCTGCTCTGAGACCGCAATGTGGTTGAAGGTCGCGACGACGGCTCTGGTGGTTGCGATGGCTGAGGCCGGTCTTAGTCCGGGATTAGCGGTCGGGCTGCACTCGCCGCTGCAGGCTATGCAGAGCATCGCGAGCGACCCCTCGTGCTCGGCTCTCGTTGAGACGATCGGAGGGCGGCGTCTTAGCGCGATCGAGATCCAATATCACTATCTGAGTCTGGCGGAGAATCATCTTGGCGACTCGCGGATGCCGCCGTGGGCGGACGAAGTCTGCCGGCAGTGGAGGGAGATGTTGAATCGCTTGCTCGATGCTCCGGAGTCTGCAGCCGCAACGCTGGATTGGGGGATCAAGCGCGCGCTGTATGCGAGCTATGCAAACAGCCGAGGTGTTGCGTGGGACTCGTTGCCTCACTGGACACGCGTGATCGCGGGAGTGCGCCAGGTGCTCGACCAGACTGAGGACTACGACCGCGCCCTGACTGCCGACTTCATTCTGAACAAGTGGAACGCGCCGAAGCCGGCGATGGAGCGGTTGACTGAATTCCTCGAAGCGAAGGGGTTGAACTGGGACGCGCTCGATTTGGTGTTCAAGGTCAGGCAGGAGCTTCTCGAGATCGACACGCGTTTTGGGCAACTCGGCGGGAGCGGAGTATTTGCCGGCTTGGATCGAGCCGGCGTGTTAGCGCATCACGTCTCCGGCGTGGAAGCCATCGAAGAAGCGACGACTGATCCACCGGCAGCGGGCCGCGCTCGCATTCGAGGAGAGGTCACAAAGCGGCTCGCAGGGCGGAACGGGCGTTATCAATGCGACTGGCAGGGGATATTCGATATGAAAACGAAGCGCCTGCTCGACCTTTCAGAACCGTTCGAAGCAGTCGAGCGGTGGCTGGAGTTCGATCAGGCGGTTGCCAGCGTTCCACCGGCTTTCGGCGCGTTACTCGCGCGGCTGGATCCGGACCCGGGTCGCCGGTTTTAGGCGGCGACTGCCAGGCGGTGACGCCATTGAGGGAGAACGATCGTGGTAGTCGTTGAGCAAGAACTGGAGAAGCGACTGAAGCAACTGCGGGTGCACGTCGATGTGCCCGATGGTGACACGGTCCTGTTGCGCAACGTTCCGGCTAACGACCGCTTCTTCAACAAGCCTCGTACGAATCTGCTGATCAAGCGGCCCCGCGAGGGAATGCCTTACTTGATCTGTGTCGATGAGGATCTCGACTACACCGGAACGGATTCAGCCCTGGCGCGAGCGTTTGTAGCGGGTCACAAGCAGCAAGGCTGGCGCGTGCTGTTCGTAGGGCACGACACTCGAGCGGACATTCAGCAGGTGATCGAGGAGGCGCTCGGTGCTGTCGGTTTCGACGGGCGCGAGCCTGAGCTGAAACCACCCGCGCCGGGCGTTGAGCCTGGTAGCGACGGCAAGCTCCTGGCGAGCTTCGCGGTCGAAGTGTCAACGGACGCGGAAGATGAGCCGACGATTGGAAGAGAAGAAAGGATCGAAGATGTAGTGTCGAGCTTGCTTCAATGGCAGGTGCGGCTGCCTTTGATTGTTGGAGAGTCCGGTGTTGGCAAGACCAACCTCGTACGCGCAGGGGCGCGGCGGTTAAAGCAGTGCCGGCCGGCTTGCAGGGTTGTGTCGGTTGAGCTTGGCGCTGTGATGGCTGGAACTCTGTTTGATTCGGAACGCGAGAGTTTATTGATCGCGCTTCTGAAGGATGCGTCGGCGCAACCACAAACGGTCGTCGTGATGGAGCATGTCGAGATGGCATTGATCGGTGTGCCGCGCGGGCATTTGCTGCTAGGTCAGGCGCTGGACGAAGGTGCGCGGCTCATTGGCACTACGCTGCCGAGTTATCTTTCGAGATTCCAGATCGAGCCGCTGACAAGGCGCCTGCAAGTCACCGAGCTTAGCGAGATGAGCTTGAGCGAGACCGGCGACATTTTGCTGGCGCTTCGGGACCGAATCGCCGAGCATCATCACCTGGCGATCGAAGAGGCTTTGCTGCAAGGCGTAATCGAGACGGCGCTTCCGCTGACAGGGCACTTCCCCGCGAAGGCGATCTCGCTCCTGGACGCAGCGTCGGCGAGAGCCGTGCTGGCAGGCGAAAGCGAGTTGAGCCTGTTCGACGTGTATACCGCCGCCGCTCG
>JBGQGO010000185.1:0-9545 GCA_041497455.1 Blastocatellia bacterium
CACCGGCTGCTTGTCCAATGTGTAATCCATCCAGCCGATCATCATCTCGTCGTAGGTCGGTTCTCCGTAGCGTACCGTCTTCGTCGGATCGGGGTTGTATTTGTTCTTCGTCGAATTATCGAAGTACCCCGTCACCATGATGCGCGTGCCTTTGGGGAGCGCCTTCGGCTCCTTGAAGTAATAAACCGTCTGCCACGAGAAATCGTACTTCGGCACGTTCAGCAGAATCTCGCTGCGGCCATCGGGATAGAAGGCCCGATATTCAACAGCCTTGCCGCGAAGGTGAAGGTGCGGCATGAAGTTGATGATGTGGACGTCTTCGTTAGCTGTCCAGCACGCGGTGACCTGATGATTGTCCGCGCCCGGTGGGATCAGAAACGCGTTGTTTGAAATGCCGTAGGTACGCACCAGGCTCTTGGGCGCCGTCTTAGCAAAGATGAGCCCCACGCTCGAGCGATCCGTCTGCACGGAACCGGCGGCCTTCGAGTAGTGCAACTGGAAGAGTATCTTCGAGCCGGCTGGAATCCGCTTAACCGTGCCGGGCTCCCAGATCGCCTGATTCATTCCCGGCGCGTAGCCGGCTAACAACTGGCCGTTCTCCATGTCCTGGCCCCGGTCCAATCGATTGAGCCTTCCGCCGTTTGGCGCGGAGCATCCATCGTCAAACACCGGCGCGTCAAGCTTGGTGCGAACCAGGAAGCCTTCGCGATAGGTGGGCGAATCCTTTTCCATCTTCGAGCGCAGCTTCTCGATTTCTTCTTTGCTCAGATTGGGCCGCTGTCTTCCGTTCGCATTCGGAGACTGGATGAACGCGATGATGTGGTGAACGATCTTACGATTGCCTGGCCGGGCCTCGGCTCTTTGCACGTAGACGTCTTCCTTGAAGCCGGGGTCAACAACGAAGTACTGATACTCATCGGGGCCGCTTGCTTCGAGCGTGAACGGTTCGGGCATTTGGATGACGAGGTCAGGCTTTCCAATGCTCCAGCCTTCGGGGAACTGGGGCGCAGCGGGCAGGTCTTTGGGATTGCCTTCCGTCGCGCCGCTGTCGACCCAGCGGACGATCGTATCGATCTCAGCTTGGGTCAGGCGCCGGTCATTGGCCCAGACGCCGTAATGCGGATCAGCGTGCCAGGGCGGCATCGACTGAAACAAGACTCTTTCACGGATGGCTTTGGCCCACGGACGCACGCCGGCGAAGGTCAGGGTCGAAAAAGGCGCGGCCTCGCCCGGACGGTGGCATTCAGAGCAGCTCTTGTTGAAGATCGGCGCAACGTCCTTGGCGAAGGTGAGATCCTTACCAGATGGGCCTCCCGCGCTGGTGACTTGTGATGAGAGGACGAATGCCGCTGCTGCGATAACACAGACAACAAGAATGTAAGTTGTGCGTTTCATGAAGTCTCTCCCTCCTGAGTTGTTTGACCGAAGTCCGGTTGATAGTCCGACTGCGCGGATGCCGTTTCCGGCGGCCTCGCGACAATCGGTTTGCTTGTGCACTCTGCCTGTCTGAAAAAACTACGGATGATGACAAATCGGAAAAGCAGGCTACTGGCGCACGCCCAACCGAGAGATCTTCCCCAATTGGCTGCGGAAATCCCCTCAACGAGCGGAAGAACTACGCTCCGCCGTCCTAACTTCGCGACGTCGCAACGAAGAGTGCAAGCTGAGTGCCGGACCGAACGCCGAAGCGCGTTTATTTGGACTGCGGACGCCTATTTGGACTGCGCCGCCCTCTTCCTCATTGTGTGACTGTTGCATGCGTGGCGGCGCTTTTGGCTCTCGATGGTTCCGCCCACGCAACTCCACACGCGTCGATCTTTGGGCGGGGCTCGCTTTTTTGTGCGCCACTCAAGCCAAAGCGCCGCCACGCATGCGACAGTCACACAATGAGGAAGAGGGCGGCGCAGTCCAAATAGGCGTCCGCAGTCCAAATATGCGCCCGCCCCTGACATCCAGGATCGTAGTTAGATGTTGTGTCGAGTAACAGGACTCGATATCTTAGTTCCCGGAGAGACGATGAGACATCTTTCGCTGATGCTGTTCGCACTGTTGTTTGTTCCTTGCTCGAACGCCCAGAACATCGAGGCTCGCCGGGCGGTCGCTCTGACCTTTGATGATCTACCGGAGGTCTTCAGCCGCGACGTCGCCACGATGCGACGCAACACGACTGAGCTGCTGCGAACGCTCAAGCTTCACCGCGCTCCGGCCATCGGATTCGTCAACGAAGGCAAGCTGCACGTGCCGGGTGAGATCGACGCTCGCACTGAGGTGCTCAAACAATGGGTTGACGCCGGTATGACGCTTGGCAACCACGGGTTTTCACATCTTCGACTGCTCAACACTCCGCTGCTCAAGTACCAAGACGATGTGATCAAGGGCGAGGTGATCACTCGGCGGTTGATGAGCGAGCGGCAGCCTTATCAACTCTACTTCCGGCATCCTTACACCAGCACCGGGCCGAACAAGGAAGTGAAAGCCGCGTTCGAGAATTTCCTGCGCGAACGCGGCTACAAGGTCGCGCCATTCACCATCGAGAATTCGGATTACATCTTCAATCAGATTTACTCGGACGCCCGGCGCAACAAGGACACGGCGTTGATGGAGCGGCTTCGCAAGGCTTATCTGGAATACAACGACGGCCAGTTCGAATTCATCGAGCGGCTTTCAAGCGAGATGTTCGGGCGAGAGATCAGCCAGATCCTTTTGATTCACTCGAACGACATCAACGCCGATTGCCTCGACGAGATGTTGAAGCGATTAGAGGCTCGAGGCTATCGCTTCGTCACTCTTGATCAAGCGTTAGAGGATAAGGCTTATCAGACGAGAGACGATTACATCGGTTTGCACGGACCGTCTTGGCTGCACAGGTGGACGGTTAGTATGGGATTGAAGATGAAGCTCGATCAGGAGCCCGATCCGCCGAAGTGGGTTTTGGATATGTTCAAGAAGTAGCTCGCCGACGGGAGCAGGCTCATTTTCTATTTGCGATTTTCTATTTGTCATTTGTTATTGTCCGAGACCACAAATAGAAAATCGCAAATAGAAAATAAAAAATAAAAAATAGAGACCGGGTTCCGACTAGCACTCAAGCACAAACTCTGAAAGCGCGTCTTTCCAGTGCCGCAGCGGTGAAAGTCCCAGCTTCTCCGATACCAGGCATCGCATCGCGGAGTTGTGCGGACGCGGCGCGACCTGATTCAACTCGGCTCGCGTAACCGGTTCGATCTCCACTTTACTAAGTCCTGCTAGATCAAGCGCAAGGCGCGCGAACTCGAACCACGTAGTCGGTCCGGTCGACGTGACTTGATAAAGCGCGTGTGCGCCGAGATCGATGATCTCTTCGATGCGGCCGGCAAGGTCAGGCGCGTAGGTTGGAATCGAAGTCTGATCGATCACGCCTTTCAGGGGCCCGCCCTTGCGCGCGTATTCGATCACGCGGCTGCCGAAATTCTTGCCGCCCGCGCCGAACAGCCAGGACGTGCGAACGATGTAGAACCGCTCGGCTTCCTCACGCACTGCAAACTCGCCCGCCAGCTTCGACTTGCCGTAGACGCTTGGCGAGTTGGGCTCGTCCTCCTGTGTGTAGAAGCCTTGCTTCGAACCGTCGAACACGTAGTCGGTGCTGACGTGGACAATTTCGGTTCCGACCTCGCGGCACGCGCGAGCTAGAAACCTGGGGCCAGTTGCGTTGACCGCGTAGGCCCAGTCGGGGTCAACTTCGCAGCGGTCGACGTCGGCGGTGGCGACACAGTTGATCAAAACATCGGGACGAGTGCTTTCGACTGCGCTCCGCACATCTTCTTCGTCGGTGATGTCCAGTTCCGCATGTGGCAATGCGACGACTCGCCAGCCCGAGTCGGCAAGGCGCGCCCGCATCGAGCGCCCTAACAAGCCGCCCGCGCCGGTGATCATTGCGGTCCGCGGTTCGGACAACATGAGTTGGGCCGAAGCAAGTGCGCTGACCTCCGGGTCGCTCGCGGTTTCCATTTCAATCAGCGCTGACTCGCTCGCGGCTGGTGATGGCGTCGCGCCAGGTAGGGCGAAGTTACCCCCACTAAGGAGAGGGAAAACAAAGGGGGACCGGCGGCACTCCTTGTAGGCTGGGCTTGAACGATCCCCACACTGCCGTGTGGGGTATTCCGGCGTTTTCACACAGTCTCTAAAGTCTATGCTGCGATAATCGGTTTTCATCTTCCGCCGTACGTGCGTTCGTAGTACTCGAGGTATTCGCCGGAGCGCGTGCGTGCGATCCACTCGGCGTTGTTCTGGTACCAGCGCACGGTCTTTTCTATGCCGCTATCGAAAGTCTCTTGAGGGCGCCACCCGAGTTCGGTCTCGATCTTTGTGGGATCGGTCGCATAACGGCGGTCGTGACCAGGGCGATCGGTGACGAACTTGATCAGCGAATGTGGCTTGCGCAGCAAGTCCAGAAGCGTATGCACAATCTCGAGATTGGTTTTCTCAGCTCGCGAACCGATGTTGTAAACCTCGCCACTTTGCCCGGCCTGCAGCACCGCGTCAATTGCCCGGCAACAGTCTTCAACGTAGAGCCAGTCGCGAACGTTGAGGCCGTCGCCATACACAGGCAGCTGCTTGCCCTCGATCGCGTTCGTGATCATCAACGGAATGAGCTTCTCCGGGAATTGATACGGACCGTAGTTGTTCGACGCGCGCGTTGTGACGACGTCGAGCCCAAAAGTGACGCGAGCCGCGCGCACCAGGTGTTCGGCTGCGGCCTTGGAGGCGGCGTACGGGCTGTTGGGCTGCATCGGCGAGGCTTCGGTGAAGTAGCCTCCCTCGGAGCAGGAGCCCATTACCTCATCGGTTGAAATCTGAACGAAGCGCGAGACTCGCGCTGTTCTCGCGGCATCGAGCAGCGTCTGCGTCCCGAGCACGTTTGTCTGGATGAAATCGGCCGCGCTTTCAATCGAGCGGTCCACGTGTGACTCGGCTGCAAAGTTTATCACCGTGTCGGCGCCGGCGATGGCTGTGTCCAGCGCCTCGCGATCACAGATGTCGCCGCGGATGAACGCATAGTTGGCGTGACCCTCGACGTCGCGAAGGTTGTCGAGATTGCCGGCGTAAGTGAGCTTATCGAAGTTGACGATCTTGTAGCCGGGATGAGTCGCAAGCACGTGCCGGATGAAGTTTGAGCCTATGAAGCCTGCGCCGCCTGTTATGAAAAGCCGCATCAATTACCTCTTCGCCGGATGATCGCAGATTGTAGTCGCGCGGTTCTCCTTTATCAACCGTGTGTTAAATTATCCGTGTAATGCCGAAGAGCCAGTCAGAAAACATCGAGGTCTTCATCAACACACTGCCTGACCCAGCTGGCGCGCGCGTGTTCATGAGCCGACTCGAGGCCCTCGATCCTGCGCTCTCTAATGACTGCAAAAAGAATCCGCTGTTGCTGTCCCGAATGTTGACGCTTGCCGGCCATAGCCCGTTCCTCGCTGAAACTCTGCTGCGTCATCCGGAGCACATCGGCTGGCTTAAGGCGCAGACCGAACGCGGCTTCGACCGGTTGAAATCAACCGAGCAGTTGTCGGAAGAACTCGCGAGATTCGTCACCCGGATGATCGACGCCGACGACCCGACACGGCTGGCGCGCTTCAAGCGGAGAGAGTTGCTCAGAATCTATCTGCGCGACTGTCTGCGAATCGCGACGATGTCGGAGGTGACCGAGGAGCTTTCAAATCTGGCGGACGTGATCCTCGGCTACGGCCTCGCGCGGGTGAATCAGGAGATGGTCAACCTTCACGGCGCGCCGTTGACTCACGACGAGCGAGGGCGAATTGAAAAAGCGGAATTCGCGATCGTCGCGCTAGGCAAGCTCGGCTGCCGCGAGTTGAACTACGCTTCGGACATCGATCTCCTCTTTCTGTTTTCGGGAAACGGAGAAACTGCCGGGGACGGCCACGGCCGCGCGTCAGCGATCAGTAACAAGGAATTCTTTAGCGTGGTGGCCGAGCGCGTGGTTCAGTTGATCGGCCGAAGCTCGAGCGAAGGCGCGGTGTATCGCATCGACCTGCGGCTGCGGCCTTACGGGCGCGACGGCGAGATGGTCTCCGAGATCGAACGCGCTGCCGACTACTATCGCAACCGCGCTCACAACTGGGAGCGGCAGGCGCTCATTCGCGCGCGCGCCTCGGCGGGCAGCGAACAGGTCGTAACGAAGTTCCTCGATATGGTGCGCGACGTTATCTTCACGCGGGATGCGCTGCCCGACACGCTCGAAGGTGTGCGCCGGGCTAAAGAAAAAATCGACCGCAAAGAAGCGGCGCGGATGCGCGCCTTCAACGTCAAGCTGGGACCGGGCGGCATCCGCGAGATCGAATTCATCGCTCAAGCGCTTCAGCTCAAGCACGGCGGGCGGGAGCCGTGGGTGCGTTCAGCTCAAACACTGATCGTGCTCGCGCGATTAGCAGAGAAGCATTACCTGAGCGAACCCGAGCGCGCGCGGTTGTCCGCGGCGTACACCTTCCTGCGAACAGCCGAGCATCGATTGCAGATGGAGCACGGCGCGCAAACCCACACGCTGCCCGCTTCGCGGCTGAAATTAGAACTGCTGGCCCGGCGTTGCGGCTACGTTCAAGCGAACGATCCGGCCACGCATTTCATGGGCGACCTCGAAAGACACACTGCTGCCGTGCGCGCTGTCTATGATCGAGTTTTTGTCGAAGGCCCCAAGTCGCAACCTCCAGTGGAAGTTCATCGCGAGATGCCGCGAGCAGACGGAGTCGACGACGAGACCGTACGGCTCCTCAAGCAAGCCGCCGCCCGCTTGAAAAAAGTGATCGCGACGGGCGCCGCCGAAGCTACGAAGTCTCGGCTCGATGGTGACAGCATAGAGCGTGTGCTCACGTCCGCGCTCCCGCGTTCGATCAACGCTTCGAGGGCGCTGCGACATCTGACAGCCTGGGCCGAGTCATTAGCGACTTACACTGATGAACATATTCGCACAACAGGCTGGGCCGTTCGCACCAGCGATTGGGGCACTCTGCTCGAGCGGTTGATTCTGGTGCTCAGCAGCCAATACCTGGCACATCTGCTGGTCTCGCGCCCGCTGCTTGCAAGCGCGCTTGTCGAGGAAGGGCCTGCGCGCACGCCGGCGGATTTCATTCGCGCAATGCGCGACGCAGTCGACAACGAAAGCGACCCGGCTTCGAAGACAGACGCGTTGCGCCGCGCGTGGTATCGACTGGTGGTCGAGATAGGCTACCGGGATATGTCGGCAGTCAACGTGGCAGAGGAGCAGGGGAGTGGAGGAGGAGAGGGGCAGAGGAGTGGAGGGGCAGAGGAGCAGAGGAGTGGAGGGGCAGAGGAGCAGAGGAGTGGAGGGGCAGAGGAGCAGGGGAGCGGAGGAGGAGAGGGGCAGAGGAGTGGAGGGGCAGAGGAGCAGAGGAGCGGAGGAGTTGAGGAGCAAGGGCGCGCTGCCCTCAGCTCCTCCGCCCCTCAGCCCCTCTGCGCTGCCCCTCCGCTCCTCAGCCCCTCAGCTCCTCCGCCCCTCAGCCCCTCAGCTCCTCTGCCCCTCAGCCCCTTAGCCCCTCTGTCCCTCCGCTTTTCGGCTCCGGCTCAGACCGCCCTTGCCGAGGCCGCGCTGCAAATCGCTTCCGAGATTGCGCTCGAGTCACTCGGCATAACAGGTGTGCAACCGAACCGGTTGCCGTTCACGATCCTGGGGCTTGGGAGGCTCGGCCACGCGGGGATGGATTACGGCTCGGACCTTGATCTGCTAGTCGTGTTTGACGACGATCAGGCGTGGCCTCCGGCGGTTTTGGCCGGGTCGATCGCGAGCGGTCCAGCGGGCTGGAACACGCCGCACGAGTTTTATGCCAAGCTCACCGCGCAGATCGTTCGGGTGCTGTCGTCGATCACCCGCGAAGGCTTGCTCTATCGCAGCGACCTCCGGCTCAGACCTGAAGGAAAGAGCGGCCCGGTAGCCCTGGGACTCGCCGGGCTGGTTGCTTACATAACGAATCGAGCTTCGGCGTGGGAGCACTCGGCGTACCTCAAGGCTCGCGAGGTCGCAGGTGATTTGCAGTTCGGCGAGCGGGCGCGAATCGCGATCTGTGAAGCGAGCTTTGATGCGGCGTCGCGCAACGAGTCGCTTCGCGAAGAGCTGCGTTATATGCGCGCCCGGCAAGTGAAGGAGAAAGCGCCCGGCGCTCGCCCCAATATCAAGTGGGGCCGAGGCGGAATGAGCGACGTTTATTTCGTGACGCGTTACTTGCAGCTTCGCGACCGGATCTACTTTCCTCCCGAGCAAGGCACGGCTGCGCTGGTCGCGCATCTGGGCGAACTAGGCTCTCTGGACCGTGGGTCTGCAAGTGCGCTGCTTGCGGGATACATTTTTCTGAGAAGGCTCGATCACTGGCTGCGGCTGCTTCTGGAGCGGCCGAGCCCAATGCTGCCGGCTTCGTCAGTTGCGCTGCGAGACATTACTCGCGCGCTGGGCTTGTCGTCGGTTGAAGAGTTCGAGCGAGTGTTCGCTCAGCGCACAACTGAGATACGTGAGGTTTATGACCGGGTGTTCGGGTAGGAGGATGATCGCCCCTTCGAGGACTGAACGCTTAACCCGCCGCGCTGACCAGGAGGGTCTGCGCTGCAACATAAACGTCATCTACTTCAACTCGAGTCATGCAACGATGATCGATCGGGCACTCGCGCAGCATGCACGGCGAGCACTCGACATCGTGGCGAACGACTGCAGCGCGCAGCGACAGCGGACGAGTTGAAACGTGCTCGGTTGGACCGAACACGACGACGGTCGGAACGCCCAGCGCCGCTGACACGTGAGACGTTCCGGTGTCGTTTGAAATCACAAGCCTTGCGCAAGCGAGCACGGCTTTCAGCTCCGCAATCGAAGTCTCTCCCGCAATCACCGCTGCGTGGGTGCGCATCTGCCGGGCAACCTCTTCGGCTACTGGCTTGTCCTCTGCTGTTCCGACTATGACGGTTTGAAATCCCTGGCGCTCGTTTAAGCGGTCTGCCGTTTTGGCGAACCGGCCGGCAGGCCATCGCTTTGCGGTGCTGTTGGTCGCGCCCGGATTGATCGCGAGAATGCTGCCCTGACCGGCGGCGGCGCCGATGCCGAATCGATCAAGCAGCGATCTCGCGTGTTGTCTCTGCTCTTCGCTCACCTCGAGTCGCGGCTCGCAGGTTTGAAAATCGACATTGCTCTTGCCGGTGATCCGGGTTTCGATGTGGGCGGCGATGTTCAAGTAGTAACGTACTTGATGGAGCGTCTTGTAGCCGGGCTCGAAGGGAATCACTTGATCGAGCAGCAGCCGCCTTGCGTCGGTCGCGTAGCCGGCGATTGTCTTGGCGCCGCCCGCGCGAGCCGCCAGCGCCGTCCCGAACGAGTTTGTAAGCAGCACCGCGAAATCGAATCGTTCGCGGCGAAAGCGGCCTGCCTCGCTGATGAAATGAGTGGCGCGGCCAAAAGGACCGCGCGCGTCGGCAAGTGAAATTAGATTGTCGGCGAGTCGTTCGCCGTCAAAGAGCCCTTGAACCCAAGGTCGCGCGGCGAGTGTGATGTGCGA
>JBGQGO010000186.1:0-9542 GCA_041497455.1 Blastocatellia bacterium
ACCATTCCGTTTTGAAGCACGATTATCCGATCCGCCATCCTCACAGTCGAGAAACGATGCGAGATGATCACCGCCATTCGTCCCGCTACCAACTGCGAAAAGCGAATGAAGACTTCGTACTCGGCGCGCGCATCGAGCGATGCCGTCGGCTCATCCAGGATCAACACCTGCGCGTCGCGCATGTAAGCGCGGGCGAGCGCGATCTTCTGCCATTCGCCGCCCGACAGCTCGACTCCTTCATCGAAACGCCGGCCGAGCATCTGCTTGTACCCTTTTGAGAATTTCGGCAGCAGGCTCGACGCCTGCGACTGCTCCGAAGCCAAAACGATCGCGCCGGGAACCTCGCCGTTGCCGTCGCTCCCGGCGTTCGAGCCGCCCTCTTGTTCGCTTACGCTTGGCGCATCGAGATACGCGCGAACCTCATCGATTTCGCCCACGCCGACGTTCTCATCGAAACGCAAATCGTACTTTACGAAATCTTGAAAGATGACTCCGATCGCGCGGCGCACGGAATGAATGTCATATTCTCGAAGATCGACCCCGTCTAACAATATGCGTCCCTCGGTTGGATCGTAGAGCCGCGCGAGCAGCTTGGTAAGCGTCGTCTTGCCCGCGCCGTTCTCGCCCACGAACGCGACTCGCTCGCCCGGCCGCAGTGTAAAGCTCACATGCCTTACTGCCCACGCATCGCTTCCGGGATATTGAAAGCCGACGTCTTCGAACACGAAGCCTTCTGTTATCTGACGGGGCACTGCCGGAGCGCCCGGCGCGGATGCGATCGACGGCTTCATCTCGAAGAAATCGAAAAGGTCCTTGAGGTAGAGACACTGTTGATAAATCCCGCCCGCGCTCAGCAGCAGTACTTCGATCAACCCCCGGCTTCGCGCGAACGAGCCCGCGAGAAAAGTCAGCGTGCCGATCGTGAGCTCTCCCCGCGTGGCTCGCACGAGTATGATCGCGTACGCGCTGTAGTAGCCCAGCGTGCCTATGAGCGAGAGCAACGTGCTGACTCTGGCTTTGCGGATCGAGAGCTTCTTGTTCTCGTCGTAGAACCGCTGCGACAGCTTGCGGAACCGCTCGATCAGCCACGGCGACAGCCCGAATGACTGCACTTCTTTCGCGGTCCTGTCGCTCGCGGCGACGTAGCGCAAATAGTCGAGCTGCCTTCGCTCCGGCGTCCAGCGAAACTGCATCGAGTACTCGAGCGACGCGAAGTGAGTCTCACCGAAAAAGCTCGGCAGCACCGCGACCGCCAGCAGCAGCAAAAGCCACGGGCTGTAGACCACCAACGCGGCGCCCAACGATATCAACGTGAGTCCGTCCTGGCCGATCGCCAGAAGCTGCGCCAGCAACCCGATGCGGCTGGTCGTCTGCCGCCGCGCGCGTTCGAGTTGATCGTAGAATGCGGGATCTTCGAAGTGCGCGAGGTCGAGCGTCGCGGCGTGCTCCATCAACCGCACGCTTGTGTGGTTCGAGAACAGATCGCCGAGCAAGCTCTCAACCAGCGACGACGTTCTTGCAAGAACATCGTTCGCGGTTACGATGACTATTTCTAACGCGACCAGTTTCCACAGCCTTGCGAAGTCCGGAGACGATTCGCGCGAAGCAACCACGGAGTCGATGATCAGCTTGCCGACCCAGAGCATCGCGACGGGAATGCCGGCTCGCATCAGACGCAGGATGGCCATCGCGGTCGTGTAGCCGCGATGCGTTTCCCAAACGAGTTTGATGAGCGGAGGGATATAGCGGAGTGCGGCGAACCGTTCTTGCAGCGTTGGCCGCTCATTCCCGGGACGCGGCGGACCGAAGGCGAAATGCATGGCCATAAATAATTCGTGATCCGTGAAATAGTGATTCAGGATTCGTAAAGGTGAACTATCAAGTCACCGTGGAATGGTTAGGTCGGGAAGGGAGGCTTGCCCCCGCTCCTTGAAAAGTCTCCCTTATGTGGAAAAAGTACCTCTACCAAGACCAGAGCGGGGGCAAGCCGCCCTTCCCGACCAAATATAGTCTTCCAAAATAGTCTCGCGGTTCATGCTACCATCGCGTTTCACGAATCACTTCTCATTTCATTTCACGAAGCTGGCGCAGCAACTCGTCGCGAAAATATCCCGCCGGTACGCTGCCCTGCTTGATGAAGAGAAGGTGAAATGTTTTGGCTGAGAATCGATCGCCCAGCAGTTTTGAAGCTTCTTCACGCAAGGCGTAGATCTGGTCTTTGCCTAGCCGATAAGTGATCGCTTGCGTTGGCCACTTCGAATAACGAAAGATCGCGCCCTCGGCGGACTTGCAACTCGCCCGCTTATCATCCTTCGCAGTCGCTGCGGCGTCCCGGCACGAGCCCGGAAGAAAATCGACTACTTGCGAGAACAGGTCGACCGCATCATCGTAGCTCATCCGCCCGGTGTGTATGCCGGTGTCCACGCGCACGCGCAGGTCACGATAGAGCTTGCCCTGCAACTGATACAACCTCTCCTCGGGCGTGTACGCCCCCTGCGGCGCGCCCGGCTGCGGCTCACCCATCAGCGCTTCGGCGTAAAGCCCCCAGCCCTCGGCCGACATCGAGTCTTCCCACATCGACGACGAGTCCTCGACCGCCCCCGGCGTCAGCCATCGCACCGCGCCGATCTGATCTTTGTACTGAGTCATGACTTTGTAATACCAGTCGTGGCCGGGGAAGCCTTCGTGCGCGGACAGATCGGCGAGCGCCGAGCGATTGTTTGATTTCAACGCGGCGATGTCGTTGTCCGTAGGCGTCACATAGAAGCGCCCGACGCCAGTGGTCTTGAACGGAGGAGCCGGATAGTAGGCCGCGCCGTCGATTGAAGCTCGCAGCGGCGGCGGAGTCTCGACCACTTCGAGTTTGTAGTCCGCAGGCACATCAAAGATCCCGGTCTTGCGCGCAGAATCGACTAGTCGAAACGCTGCCTCCCGATACCACGAGACCATCTCAGCATCGGACTTGGGATAGTCTTTCGAGAGTTCATCGAAGACCGCCCGCACTGCGGCGCGGCCTTCGGCGGGCAAGGTCCAACCGCGAGTCGTTCCGATCTCGCGAGCCAGATCGATCATTTGCTTTTGAGTTGCTTCGACGATGGGCCACGCTTCTTCGTAGAGCTGCGCCGCGGCCTTATCGATGCGGAAGTTGTTCTTGAGGGCCCAGTCGTACTCGGCCTCGCCCATCGCAAAGCGATCGCCTGCGAATTCTGGTTTGATATCCAGTTTCCAGTTGAAGCCGATCCCGGCGCTGGACGCCTCGACCGATTGGTTGAAAAAGGTCTTCGCAACAAAGTCCCGCAACCCACGATAGGCTCCAGCAGCCAGTTCCGAGGTGTCGCGAACCTGAAGCAATAGCGTCGCGCGCTGCGTGCCGGTGATTCGTTCTACGGCGAGCTTCGGCAGAGTCTCGTCGAAATACTTCGCGTCGGCTTCAGATGTGTCGATTCCGTTACGCTTCAGCATGCGGATGTCAGGCGTGTTGTTGGACTTGATCCCGGCGAGGAGTTGTTCCTGAGCGACGGCAAGAAACCGAGGAATTGCGTCCACACGTTTGACCACCAGCGACCATTCTTCATCTGTGCCATAAGTCTTCTCACCCGTCTCAGTCATGCCTTGCAACTGCCAGTCGATCGCGCGGAACGGCTCATCGGTGTAGGTGTCCAGCGCGCGCTCCTGATATCGGCGCACTTGATGCTGATGAAGCAGGAAGCGAATCTGAGCAAGCGCTACTTCGCGATCGATGCGCCGGTTTGCCGAAAGGGTGTTCGGGTCGACGCTCTCGAAAGACTTCTGCGCGTCCGCGAGCCAGTGGTCTTCGGCTTCGATCGCCGCCGCCGAGTGATCGCGCAGCGTGCCGTCAACACCGCGAAGCGAGGGATCGAGTCCGGCGCCGCCCAGGTACGTGTTCACCGTCGGGTTGCGCCTCAAGAATTCAACGACGTATGCGTCGTGAATCCTCTTGAGTTCCTTGTCGCCCGAGTCATTCATTGTCTGCTCCGTCGTCTTCGATGATGTGCATGCCGCCATCGTCGCGATCAATGTGAATGCCCAAAGTTTTCTCATCTTCTCACCTTTCTAAGCCTGTAGGGGTGGGTTCCCCGGCTGCCCTCCTCCGCTCCGCTTCCCTCTGCGTTCCTCGGCGTCCTCTGCGGTTAAGATCCGGAAATAACCGCAGAGGACGCAGGGGAACGCAGAGGTATTCTCAACAGCGCCAGGAGTTCCCGCGCCTACACGCTCAATGCCTTGTCAACTGGCGATACTTGATCCGATGCGGCTGATCCGCTGCCGCGCCCAGCCGCGCATGTCGATCAGCTTCATACTCCGAATAGTTGCCGTCAAACCACTCGACGTGGCTGTCGCCTTCGAACGCCAGAATGTGCGTCGCTATGCGGTCGAGGAACCACCGGTCGTGGCTGATCACCACCGCGCAGCCCGCGAAGTTCTCGAGCGCTTCTTCCAGCGCGCGCATGGTGTTCACGTCCAGGTCATTGGTCGGCTCGTCCAGCAGCAGCACGTTCTCGCCTTCCTTCAGCATCTTCGCGAGATGCACGCGGTTTCGCTCTCCGCCTGAAAGCATGCCGACTTTCTTCTGTTGATCGGTCCCTGAAAAATTAAACCTTGCAACATAGGCTCGCGAATTGACCTGTCTCTTCCCAAGCTCGACCAGATCGCTGCCGCCGGATATCTCTTCCCAGATCGTCTTGTTTGGATCCAACTCGCGGCTCTGATCGACGTACGCGAGCCTCACCGTCTCGCCGATTCGTATCGTCCCGCTATCGGGTTGCTCCTGCCCGGTGATCATCCTGAACAGAGTCGTCTTGCCCGCGCCGTTTGGACCGATCACGCCGATGATCCCGCCCGGAGGAAGCGAGAACGACATCCCTTCGATCAGCAAATTGCCGCCATACGCTTTGGTGACATCTTTCGCTTCGATGACCACATCGCCGAGCCGCGGGCCGGGCGGTATGTATATCTCGAGTTCTCGCGATCGCTTTTCAGTCTCTTGCCGGAGCATCTCCTCATAGGAGTTGATGCGCGCTTTCGACTTCGCGTGGCGAGCCCTCGGGGCCATTCGAATCCACTCCAACTCGCGTTCGAGAGTCTTCTCGCGCTGGCTCTCAGTCCTCTCTTCGCGACGCAGCCGCTCCCGTTTCTGCTCGAGCCACGATGAATAATTCCCTTCCCACGGAATGCCGCGACCTTGATCGAGCTCCAGAATCCAGCCGGCAACGTTGTCGAGAAAATATCGATCGTGAGTGACCGCGATGACCGTGCCCGGATACTTTTGAAGATGTTGTTCGAGCCATCCGACCGATTCCGCGTCGAGGTGATTAGTTGGCTCATCCAACAAGAGTATGTCGGGCTGCTTGAGCAAGAGTCTGCACAGCGCAACTCGGCGCAGCTCGCCGCCCGAGAGAATCTTGACCGGCGTCTCCGGCGAAGGGCACCTGAGCGCGTCCATCGCCATCTCGAGCCGGCTGTCGAGGTCCCACGCGTTCGCCGCATCGAGTTTCTCCTGAACATTTCCCTGCTGTTCGAGCAGGGCCGTCATCTCGTCGTCGCTCATGGGCTCGGCGAACTTCTCGTTGATCTGATCGAACTGCTTCAGCAAGTCGATGGTTGATTGCACGCCTTCTTCGACGATCTCGCGGACGGTCTTGGATTCATCGAGGTGCGGCTCTTGTTCAAGAAAGCCGACTGTGAAGCCGGGCGAAATAACGGTCTCACCGGCGAACTCTTTGTCGACGCCGGCGATGATTCGAAGCAGCGAGCTCTTGCCCGAACCGTTGAGTCCGATGACGCCGATCTTCGCGCCGTAGAAGTAGGAGAGATAGATGTCCTTGATGACCGGCTTCTTGTCATAGTACTTACCGACTCCGACCATTGAGTAGATGATTTTGTTTGGTGCGCTGCTCATTTGATTTTGTGTCCAGCTTACGAGTTTTAGTCGTTCCCCGAGGCGATCAATTCCACCTTCATGAATCCATTGGCGTGAAGCTGATGTCCGCTGCTTGAAGCAGTTCAATGATGTTCTCAATCGCCTGGAACGTACGAGGGCCGCCCCACTGGTTCGTAAAGGCGTAGGTCTTATTTCCAAAATGAATCAATTCATCATCAGATGTGAAGTACCTCCGGCCGCTGCTCTGTTGGGTCCTCTCACTAACTCGCCGCTGTCTTCAACGTCAGGGTGACTGGTGTGACAAGTCGTCGGGCCTAATAGTCATTTGCTCGAAAGCTGCTGCCGCAGGAGATCACTTGCCAGGTTGCCGGGCGACACTCTCTTCCGTCTGGCCCGTGCCCGAAGTTTTTTCATTACATCCGAATCGATCTCGACTTCATGGCGCCGCCGTCTTAGTTCGGACTTTACTTCCACGGTGCGAAATGCGTCCGGATAGTCTGTCGTATCATGCGTATCCCAGAACTCTGCCGCCTCTTCGTAGCTTGAGAATTCGTCGGGAATCGGGTCAATCTGCTTTTGTTTGCGCATTGTAGTATCTCTGTTCTGCCCGCGTCATACCTCGCGCCGATATCGGCAATGCAGCCGATCAAGGCTTCCGAATGAAAAACACGACCAAGTACCTGCCCGCTTCAGTCTGCCCATAAGCCGCATACAAATCTTCACCTGTCGCTCGACCCTTCTCAGCAAAACGTACGAAAGGGTGCGAGAACAAAACGTCTTCGATCTCTTCAGTAGTGACGCCGTGTTTAGCAGCAATCTTGTCTACGAATCGTTCTTTCCAGATGACCTCGTAGATTCTCAATCTCGGTTACTCCGCGTCGGCGAAGAGATCTGAACTGAAAGTCTATCATCGGCTTCCAGAAACCAGCGAGCGTGCTGAGCCGGTCTAAACAGCTTGGCGGCCTCTACCAATTTCACGTTGCTTTCTTCAACAACGCAATCTGACCTGCGTGATATAGATCGTGCTGAATCACGCCCTGCAACAAGAAGTAAACTGAGTACTCCGTCCCAGGCACAATGTCTTCGAGCCGCGCTTCATCCAGCTCGCGGATCGCCTCGCGCAGAGCGTCGTGGTTGCGCTTGAGTTCCTCAAGCGTGCTGCTCCAGGCTTCTTCGCTGGTGTCCTCGACTGCGGGCCAGTCCTCTTCGTCTGAGACATCGATTGGAATCAACTCTTCGATCCGTCTGCGGCCGACGCGCTCCCAGGTTGCGATGTGCAGCGTGAGCTCCCAGATGCTGTGCGCGCCCGCGATCGGATGCGCTGCCGCTTGCTCGCCGGTGACGCCTGCGAGCACTTCAGAGACAGATGGCCCGTGCCAGGCTTTGCCTTCGAAGGCTCGCTTGAGTTGGTCGTTGATTCGTTTGATTTCGCTCATAGCCTTTAGCTCCGAGAAAAATGGTTCCGAGTTTGGGTTCAGGGTTCGAGCCGTTTCGCGCAAAGACGCAAAGAACCGCAAAGACGCGAAGAACTCCGAACCCTGAACCGTGAACCGGATTTTCAGTTCTTCCCCGGCCTCGCTTGCGGAGTTGGAGTTGCCGGAGTCGCCGGCGCAGGCGTGCCTTCCTTCGGAGGAAGCGGCGGCATTGTCTCCTTGCTGAAACGCGGCAACAACTCATCGCGCATCGCAAGCTGATACAGCGCGGCCGCGATCGCCATCGCCGACTTCTTCGCGTCGTCTTCGATGATGCGCTCGTAGCTGTCCATGTTCGTGTGCCACGTAGCCGAGTTGTACTCGATCGGGTCCTGCCCCAAGCCTATCCCGGGAAGCCCTGACTGGCTGAACGAAGTGCTGTCCGTTCCGCCAAGCGCGCGGCTCTTCGACGCAATCGCTCCCATCACTCCGAGGTCCTCAAACGGCGCGAGCGACTGGCGAACAACGGCCGCGGCTTCGGGTGGGCCGAACACGCTCGCTCCACGCACCCGTCCGGTGCCTGAATCCACGTTGAAATAGCCGCCGAACCAGGCGTATTCGGGCTTCGGCTCCTCGAACGTTCCGAAGTGCGCCTTCACATAAGCCTGCGAGCCCAGAAGCCCCTGTTCTTCGCCGCCCCACAGCGCGACGCGAATCGTGCGGCGAGGCTTCACGCCGATCGCCTTGAGAATTCGCGCGGCTTCCATCATCACCGCGCAGCCGATCGCGTTGTCAGTCGCGCCCGTAGCTGAGTGCCACGAATCAAGGTGCCCACCCAACATCACAACTTCGTCTTTCTTGTCCGTGCCCGGGATCTCGGCGACAGTGTTGTAAGCGGTCTTGCCTTCGGGGTACCAGCGGTTGACGATGTTGAACTCGAGCTCGACCGCCGTGCCGTCAGCAAGGATGCGCGTGATGCGGCCATAGTCTTCGTTGCTCATCACCACGGTTGGAAGCGCCTTCGCCGCGTCGAAGGTGCGGTTGTTGAACGCGCGAATCTGGCGATGCTCGCGGCCGGCGTCGTTGACTCTGATCAAAGCGCCGCTTGCGACGAGGAACTGATCGATCTGCTCATCAATTTGCCGCGCAGTCAGCTTGCCCGGCTCGGGTTGCTGCTGCTCTCTGCGAGGCCCACCGGGGCGTTGCCCTGCATTCGGATTGTTGGGATCGTAGCGTTCCTTCGCCAGCTTGTCGTCTTGCCTGCGCGCAGGCGGCGTCAATGATACCGGCACGATCTGTTGTTTCCCCGCCAGCACGATCCTGCCTTTGACCTTGTCTTTTTGCGTCGCAAGGTACGCGGAGAATTCTTCCTGAGTTGGCTTCTCGGGAAGGGTCATCTGATGAGCCTTCGCCGTCACCGGGCCGTTGGTGCCCGGCGTCCACGAGAGCACTTCGCAGGTAAGCGTATCCTTGACCGGCGAGTTGATGAACCCTGAGAAGCGCTCGTTCATCCATCCCGGATGACCGAAGTCCCACGCCTCGAGATGGCCGTTCTCAAATCCCCACGCGGTCATCTGTTTGATGGCCCATTCGCCGGCGGCTCTCAGATTGGGCGAGCCGGTCAATCGCGGGCCGTAGACATCAGTGAGAAAGTGCATCGTCCGCATGATCTGCGAATTGTCCGTTCCTTCTTTTCGTATCTTCGCGTTGATGTCTGCGGCGTCTTGCGCAAACACCGGCGCGTAGCCAAGCAGCGACACGCACAACGTGAGCAGCGCCCGAGTTCTTAACATTGCTGTTCTCCTGTCAGCTTGATGAGGTTCCACTGAGATAGCGAGCGAGGATTATAAGTCTGGTGACGCGCGAGGTAAACAGCTCGGTCGCGTATGGGGAACCTAGAAATGGGGTTTGAACACAGCGCGGCTAATAACGAAGGTTGGGTCGGACATCCTCAGAATCCGATTAACACCTCACTTTCAGAGACCGTGTGAAAAACTCCGGGAATACCACCCACGGCAGTGGGTGGATTGTTCAGGGCCAGCCTACACAGCGGCACGCCCGGGATTTCCGGTTTGGCTCTCTCTCCCCTCGCGGCGCGAGGGGAGAGAGACATAACAAAAAACAACCGGGCGGTCCGCTCTTGTTGTAGGCCGGGCTTGAACAAGCCACCCACTGCCGTGGGTGGTATTCCCGGAGTGTTCGCAACCGGCCTCTGCGTGGGTGGGATTGCA
>JBGQGO010000187.1:0-9538 GCA_041497455.1 Blastocatellia bacterium
CATGGTTTTCCCCTTCTCACGAGTCATCTCCATAGAGTGACGATAATCCCACCAACGCAGTTGGTGGATCGTTCATATCCAACCTGGCTCTGATCAGCCGGAAAGTTAATCCAACCGGAGAGTTAGGCTGGGTATGAACGAACCACCAACTGCGTTGGTGGGATTGCACCTGAACGCTTGTGCGTGATGGACCGTTTCAGCAGCCTGCTAACGAGCATCAGTCTGGTATTCCCCCGGTGCCGGCTCAGCTTGAATATGCCGCCGCCCCGCGGCGAATGCTTCTCGCGTCAGCGTGAAGATCATCCGCCGATTATCGGCAATCACTCTTATCCACTCCCGCTTTGTCATCTGCGGGAAATATATCCCGCGAAAGAAGAGCCGCGAGATCAAGTGGATCAGCTTGTGCCCGACCGTTTTGTGCTGAATCTTCTCAATTGCTCGGGCATTCGCTTCAGCGCTGTACGACGCCGACCATGCGCGATTCAACTCCTCGTGCACCTGTTCTTCGCTGATCCTCAGCGGAGTGTGCGCCATCGTGAAGGGCGCGAAGTCCAGCCAGTGCTTTGGCCGCGTGAGCCGGCCCGAGTCCTTCAGCCGCGCATAGAGCGGCGTCGAAGGAAATGGAACGAGATTGCTGAATATCGGCAGCCCGGGTGGCCAGCTTCGCATCTGCTCGAGCGTTCGGTCGGCAACGCCCGGCGTGTCGTAATCCATGCCGAAGATGAATCCGAACATCGCGATAATGTTACGCCGCGCCAGCCGATCAAGCACCGCGCCGTACTCGGCAGGTTTGTTAAAGCCCTTGGCTACATCGGCGAGGTTCGCCGGGTCGATCGATTCCAAACCGATGTACAGACACCTGGAGCCCGCCGCCGCAAGCAGGTCGACAAGTTCTTCGTCGCGCAGCAGGTTCATGCTGATCTGCGCGATAAACGGCAATTGAGCGCCGGCGTCGACGATCGCGCGCAGCAGCGACTTCGTTCGCTTGATGTTGATGGCGAAGTTGTCATCGACAAAGAAAACGAAACATTGTCCGCCGTCATTCCGGGCGCGCCTTTTCAGGCTCAGCATTTCTTCGACGACGCTCTCATCGGATCGAAACCGGATTGAATCGCCAAAGAACCCGGTGACCGTGCAGAACTCGCATCCGTAGGGACACCCGCGGCCCGACTCGATGGGAATCAAGCGAAATGTGCCGAACCCCGCACTCACCCGCTTGAGCACCGGGCGCAGGAAACGGGGAACGAGATTGAACTGCTCGAGATCGAGCGACTCCCACGGAATCACCGGATAAGGCTTGAGACTCGGTTTGCGCTCCTTGCCTGATTCATCGACGGGCGCGTAAACCTCTTTGAGCTGGCCGCGCGCAGCGTCCTCGACAATCTGAGGCCAGATCTCGTCGGCTTCACCAAGCGCGATTGCATCGGCGTGACGAATGCCACCATCCCGGCCGAGCGCTTCGTCAGGCATTTCGGTTACGTGCGGCCCGCCGATCACGACCGGCACGCCTACAGCGCGGATCGCGTCGGCCATGCGATAAGCCTTGGCGATCATTCGAGTCATGGAACCGATGCCTACCAGATCGATCCGGCGCTTGCGTACGAACCGGGCCATGCCTTCCTCGTCCATGTCGTGAGTGTTGCCATCGATCAGCAGGACTTCGTGGCCGGGTGGAGTGATCGCCTGTAACAAAAACATCCAAAGATGCGGCATGAAATTGCGAGTGACCCCGTTGTCCGGGTTGTAGAGTAGAATTCTCATCTAATCTCCTCTCTTGGTGCTGCCCTGAAAGCGCAATAGCGAACTACGGATGACCTTCCGTGCTTTCCGCGAAGATCCGTTAAGCGGATAGAAGTATAAGGACGAGTTGTCTAAAAGAGCTTGAGTTACAGCTCCAAGGTGATTCGATGAGCCGGGGGGATGATAGCATGAACTACAAAGGATTCAAGGGCCAGAGTGATCTAAGCGACGACTCAGGAATGCCACAGTCCGGCCCGCTGGAGGTTTAGGCTGGCGGCTACTTTGGCACAAAGCGGATCACCGGATGCCACCGCGTCGAGTTGGAGTTGCCTCAGAAGAGAAGAGAGAGCCATCATCGTTGACTGGAACCCGCGATGCTTCTTATACTCCGATCTACCGAGGTGATTTTATGGAGAAGAGAGTCCGACGGGCGAGGCCGAGTAAACCTGAGAATGACGTGGCCGAGTTTGACGCCGCCGCGACACGCTTAGAGAAGCGCCTGGACAAACTGGGCGTCACCGAAAAAGACCTGCTCGATGCTGCCGCTAAAGTGCGCGAACGAATGCTGACCGAAGTCTATGGCCTTGAAGTCGAGGAACTGGTTCAGCTGTAGATGCAAACACTCTTCCTGGATTCGAACATTCTGCTTGAAGGGATGCGCTCACGCTGGGGCCTGAGCAAAGCCGTTCTATCACTTTGCGCCGCGCGAATTCATCAGTTTGTCCTGGCTCAGCACGTAATCACCGAAGTTGAAGGCGCTTTGATTGAGGTCCTGCAAGGCGAGTCGACCGATGAAGCTGAGCCGCTGCTTGATGATTACTTCACTTTCATCAAGAAGGCGCGGCCAATAATCGTGCCGTTGGCTACGGCTCAGGAAATCACCGCCGCCTCACGCATCATTCATCACCTGAACGATGCGCCGGTGCTGGCCGCAGCCATCAGCGCTCGCCCGGACTGGTTGTTGTCGAACAATACGGAACACTTCACTTCGACAGTTGCGCGCCGCACGGGGTTACGAATTGCCACACCCTATGAGTTCTTCCGTGCGATTCACCCCTGATCACATCGGGATTGGCGGCTGCAACCCGCAAAAGCTAATATTCGTTTGACAAGAATGTTTATTGCGACACGGTCTCGGCCATGGAATCAATGTCCCTGTTCGACAGGAAATACACTGGGGGCCTTCACGGGCATGCTGGGTACGACTTCGAGGATTCTTACGTCCTCAGCCAGCTTCCCGGCTGGCTTAGACTACCAGACCTCGATTCCTTTCAACGAGAGTTGCTAACTGATCTCGAACTGTTCTTTGGATCGGGAAGACGATGGTTCATACAGATCAAGAAGCATTCGCTCGAAACGAAAGAATTCCGAAAGATCATCCAGAGCTTTCAGAATCGTGAGACAGAAAGTTCTGGTGAATATCAAAAGTACATCATAGCTAGTCTCGGCTTGTCTCGATCACTGACGCGGCTTTCCGGCCGTTTGGAGCGATTCCGCTCGGCTGAGAACCTCACTGAAGCTGAACTTGCCAACACCAGAAAGGAGCTTGCCGCCGATCTCGAAGGTTTGAAATGCGAGAGCTACGTCGAACTGATAATAGAGAAGGTGTGCTTTGATAGCGCTAATGAATCGGTGACAAAAGAAGACTCGCTTCGGTCGAATTTTACTAGCTCATTAGTCCGAGAATATCGCATTAGGCAGGAGGATGCGGAAAATATCTACCTTCAAACTGCACGCTTGCTGGTCGTTGAGCGTGGGAAGTCAATTCGACTCTCGCTCTTTGAGGCCGCACTGAAACAGAAGAGACTTGAAGCTGACACGCAATCGCTTTCTGATTTCGACCTCATCACGCCCGAGTTTCTTGATTCCAGAAGTGATGATTCAGTTTCGTATTTCTATGACGGAACAGTCCCCACTTGGTCCGATATTGTCCACCTGCGGGATATACCAAGAGATATCATGCCCGAAATCCTGAATCGAGTGCATCAAGTGGATCACGGTAGGGTTCTTGTGCCAATCCTCGCGGAAGCGGGTGAGGGTAAGTCCACCTTCTTGCACCGTATGGCCGCCGAACTTGCTGGTCGGCATAAGACGGTTCTTTGTCGCCGTCGGGACCGCATAACAATAGCTGCCGAAGAGGTCCGCTCGGTCGCCGAAATGGCTGATCAATGTGTCTACGTATTTGTCGATGATGCCGCTCGTGTGCAGAATCTCAAAGGCTTCATCGAATCAGTTGCAGCACTTCCTCATCCGATCGTTCTGGTCGTCGCGTCACGTCCTTATGAATGGGTACCGTTTAAGTCAGTGTACGGTGCGAACCTGGAAGTGCAGTTTCAAACTGATAGTAACGAATGGTCCTTGGAAGGCGCGACCGACAATGAAATCGGGCTATTGTTCCGGCGTCTCGGTGAAGCCGAGCTAATCAACTCGTTGTCCGACGAGGAGATCGCGTCGCTCATCGATTCCTACAAAGAGCGCACCAAACGTAAACTACTCGTTCTTGTTTTGGAGCTGACTAAAGGGAAGAGGGTCACGAAGATCATTCGTGACGAATGTGAGCGGGTCAGACAAATGGGAGACAGCGTACTGCAGGCTTATCGTTATGTCTGTCTAATGGGAAGTGTTCATTCTTTCATAACGCGGTCCATACTCAAGAAGTTGGTCAAAACTGAGAGTGTCGATCTCGACATTGTCGGACGGCTTCCGGGATTGGTCGACGCAATTGGAGAGAACATATATGCGCGCCACGATCGGATCGCCGAAATTGCCGCCGATATCCTGTTTGAGGACGCGGATGACCAGCGAGGGAATGCGCTCTGTGAAGTCATTACTCTTGCGCTTAAGGGAGCCCAGTCCGATGTTGTGCATGCACTGATAGGCGCGCTATATTGAACGGTCCCTGAATCGCAGCGGCTGAAGGTCCACACTCATCTGGTTAGGGAGGCGTACCTGGCTGGAGATAGGGCCCTTATCGGCAAGGCTTTCGCTGACCCACTGATGCGTTTTGGAAACGAATTGATCTTCGATGAGGTGCTGGCTGCCAACGTATCCTTGATCCTGGGCCGTTTGATTTCTCCGTCGCTTCGCAAAGCCATTCGATCCTCGGGAAAAAAGGTAGAGAATCAATACACTTACCCCTCGTTCAACTTGACGCCAGTGAATTGGCGAGAGAATCTCGAATCCGCCGGCGACTCACTCAAGAACGACCTTGGATGGACAACGGTATTCGCGGACGCGGCGCTCTATAGCCATTCGAAACACCGAGCGTCCTTCACGGAGATCACCGACAGATTGTACGACGCTCTCACTAGAAAACGACTGAGTGCGCAGACGGAAATCAGGTTTCGTTATGCGGAGTTTCTGCGAGGTACTTCGCGTGAGAAAGAAGCAATCTCGCTCTATCATCGCGTGATTGACGGCAATCCAGGTCATGCTGAAGCCCACGCGGCATTGGCGCGCTGCCTTTACTTTGACGACGACTACAATGATGCACTTCACCATTACAAGATTGCTCGACAACTGGATTGGCAAGCAATACATGGCTACGGCCACCAAGAAATCTTTGAAGAGATGCTGCAGAGACTTGGTGACTGGGACGAGTTGATCCTTCTTCTAAAGGCAAACAGGGAGAGACAGGTCGATATAAATCGTCGATTCCAGCAGTCAGATATTGGGCAGAAAATACTACTAGACTTAAAACTAATAAAGCATCCTGCTTGGCATGAGATAGCAATGCTCAGATATTTCGGTGGTGACCAAGGTGAGGAAGATTTGCTTGTCCATAATATGTCGAAGCTTGACGAACTGCTTCAGTTAGTCAAAACGCTGCCGACTAACAAACAGGATGAAGTGGGCAAATCAATCTTCAAGCGTTCATGGTTTGGAGAACTGCGCCGACACTAGTCCGGCGAAGAGTCGCGAGTAAGAGCCGCCGACAACTCAGACGCTCGCAAGGTACACCGAGCTTGAGGCACAACACATTCGCCTAATGCCACAGTTTCCGTTTCTGGGAAAGCTCGTCCTGCAAGCGGACACCGGTCCTCACCCGCGATTGACCCGCACAACTCGATGTCACCTTGTTTAGCCACTTACCCTCGCGGCGCGACTGGCACGCTATTTGGCTCTGACCTTCGTAACGCGATCACTGCATGTGCGCCAAGAGGCTTCGAACGAGGATCAACGAGTGACGATCGAAGATAGAAGGCTGACGATAGAGGATTGAGAATAGAACATAGAGGATCGCGCGTTCGTTATCCTGATTCCTCGTAGTCTATCCAGGGGAATCAGGAGAAATCAGATGGGAAATCTATTGCAAGACCTGCGCTACGGAGCGCGAATGTTGCTCAAGCGACCCGGCTTGACTGTGATTGCCGTCGTCACGCTGGCGCTGGGCATTGGGGCCAACACTGCGATCTTCAGCTTGGTCAATACCGTCTTGCTGCGGCCGTTGCCAGTCGATAGGCCCGAACAACTGGTCTCGCTCAACAGCGTCTCGCCCACTGGCGAGAACAGCATTCCGACGCTTTCCTATCCCAACTACCGCGATTATCGCGACCGCAACGAAGTGCTCGCCGGCACGCTCTGCTATCGCTTCGCGCCGATCAGCTTGAGCAACAACGGAGTGAATGAGCGGATGTGGAGCTATTTGGTTTCGGGCAACTACTTCGATGTGCTTGGAGTGAGGCCCGCGCTCGGCCGCTTCTTTACACAGGAAGACGACAAGGCGCCGGGAGCGCATCCGGTTGCGGTGATTACATACAACTGTTGGCAAAAACGTTTCGGTGGCTCGGCGGATGCGGTTGGCCAAAGCATGATCGTCAACGGGCGAAGCTTCTCGATCATCGGCGTTGCGCAGCAGGGCTTCTACGGTTCGGAGATCAGCTACGTGCCCGAGATGTGGTTTCCGATGATGATGCTCGAGCAGATCGAACCGGGCAACAATTATCTGGAAAACCGCGACGCCGCCAACTTCTTCGTTCAGGGCCGCTTGAAGCCCGGCGTCACCACGCCGCAGGCTGAAGGCGCGCTCAAAGCGATCGCCGCGCAACTGGCGCGCGAATATCCCAACGAGAACGAAAACAAAACGATCGAGCTCTCGCCGCCCGGCTTGTTCGGCGCGTTTATGCGCGGCCCGATCCTGGGCTTTGCCGGAGTGTTGATGGCGGTAGTCGGATTGGTCCTGCTGCTCGCGTGCACAAATCTGGCGAACCTGCTGCTGGCGCGTGCGACCGAGCGGCGCAAGGAGATTGCGATTCGGCTGGCGATCGGCGCGAGCCGCCGGCGTCTGGTCCGGCAACTCCTCACCGAAAGCGTCTTGCTTGCGACTTGCGGCGGCGTGCTGGGATTGGGGCTGGCTTATTGGCTGGTCGATGCGATGGTGGGGCTGAAGCCGCCGCTCGACATTCCGCTTTCGACCGAGTTGCACATTGACTATCGTGTGCTGCTGTTCACCGCCGCCGTGTCGGTGTTGACCGGCGTGGTGTTTGGGCTGCTGCCAGCCCTGCAAGCGACCAATCCGGACCTTGTGCCTGCTTTAAAAGACGAAACCGCGATCAGCGGTTATCGCCGATCATGGCTGCGCAGCGGGCTGGTTGTCTTTCAAGTCTCGTTGTCGTTGCTGCTGCTGATCTGCGCAGGTTTGGTCTTGCGAGGCTTGCAACGCGCCCAACTGCTCAATCCCGGCTTCGTGCCGCAACACGCGATTGAGATGTCCTTCGATCCGAACTTGCAAGGCTACGATGGCCCGCGCAGCAAGACATTCAAGCGCCAGTTGCTCGAGCGTGTGCGCGCATTGCCGGGCGTCGAGTACGCCGGCGTCTCCAATTTTGTCCCGCTCAGCATGAACATCAACAACAACAGCATCTTCGTCGAGGGCGCGCCGCAAGAGCGCGGGGCGAACATCCCGCAAGCGATGACCTCGGGCGCGTCGCCCGGCTTCATCTCGGCGTTGGGCGCGGACTTGCTGCAAGGGCGGGATTTCGTCGAACAGGACGGTGAACGAAAGCAGCGCGAGGCGGTGATCAACGAGACCTTCGCCCGCCGCTTCTGGCCCGGCCAGTCCGCGCTCGGCAAACGCTTCAGCTTGGAAGCCGCCGCCGGCCCGTGGGTCGAGGTCGTCGGGATGATGAGGGATGGCAAGTACTTCAGCCTCAGCGAAGACCCGGCGCCTTTTGTCTTCCTCAATCTGCGCCCGGAGAACGGAAGCTACCTCACGCTGGTCGTGCGCACGGCGAGCGAGCCGCAAAGCGTGATCGGCGCGCTGCGCAGCGAGTTTCAACAGCTCGACGCCAACCTGCCGGTCTACAACGTCAAGACGATGACCGAGCACATGGCTCTGCCGCTCTTTCCCGCGCGCGTAGCGGCGATGCTCCTGGGTAGTTTCGGCGTGCTGGCTTTGATACTGGCGGCCATCGGGATCTTCGGTGTGATGTCCTACGCGGTGAGCCAGCGCACTCGCGAGATCGGCATTCGGATGGCGCTGGGCGCGAATGCCAGCGGGATACTGAAGCTCGTGGTCGGGCACGGCCTGAAGCTGATCGTGCTCGGTATGGGAATCGGCCTCGCCGGAGCCTTCGCCGGAACGCGGTTGATGTCGGCTTTGCTCTATGGCGTGAGCGCGACCGATTCGGTGACGTTTGTGGTGATCGCGCTGTTGCTCACCGGGGTGGCGCTGCTGGCTTGTTACTTGCCGGCGCGGCGGGCGACAAAGGTGGACCCGATGACAGCGCTGAGGTGCGAATGAACGGATTGCCGATTGCCGATTGCCGATTGAAAGATAAGGCGTGATAACTTCGCGATCGCCAATCGGCAATGGGAGGACTGATGGAAACTCTATTGAACGATCTCAGATTCGGAATTCGCATGATGGCGCGAAGCCCCGGCTTCACGCTCGTTGCGCTGATCACAATCGCGTTGGGCATCGGCGCCAACACAGCGATCTTCAGCGTCGTCAACACGGTGCTGCTGCGTCCGCTGCCCTACCAGGATCCCGACAAGCTAGTAGTGCTCTGGGAGAAGCAGGAGCAGATCGATCAGGAATCCCCTTCCCTTCCTGACTTCGTCGACTGGCGCGAGCGGAATCAGAGCTTCGAGCAGATGGCCATCGCCCGCCGCGACAACGTGAACCTCACAGGAGCCGGCGAGCCTGAACGCCTGCTCGCGAGACAAGTCACCGCGAATTTCTTCTCGACGCTAGGCGTCACTCCTCAGATCGGCCGTTCTTTCTCCAAAGAAGAAGAACAAACAAAGGCGCCGGTTGTGCTCGTGAGTGATTCATTGTGGAAGCGGCGATTCGGGTCCGATCCCTCGCTCGTCGGCAAGGCGGTCACGCTCTACGACACGAGCTTCACGGTCGTTGGAATACTGCCGCCGGCTTTTCAGTTCTACACGCCCGCCGATGTGTTCGTGCCGCTGAGCTTTATGCCGGATCGCTTGAAGGAAGCGCGAGAAGAGCACGGAGGCATCGTCGCGATAGCGCGATTGAAACCCGGCGTCACCAAACAGCAGGCGCAATCGGAGATGGACAGCATAGCCGGAGCGCTCGAGCAGCAGTATCCGAAGACGAACAACACGGTTCGCGTATCGATTAACTCGATCTACACCGACATGGTCGGAGACGTGCGGCTTTCACTGCTCGTGTTGCTGGGCGCGGTCGGGTTCGTGTTGTTGATCGCCTGCGCGAACGTAGCAAATCTCTTGCTGGCAAGAGCCGCCGCGCGGCAAAAGGAAATCGCGATTCGCACAGCGCTTGGCGCAAGCCGATTGCGCGTGGTGAGGCAACTGCTCACCGAGAGCGTCG
>JBGQGO010000188.1:0-9534 GCA_041497455.1 Blastocatellia bacterium
CCAAACTACGCCCGCAGGGCAAGCGGCTCAGGCTGAACCGCAGACGGCGTCGAAACAACCCACACCCAGTCAACCACCCGCTCAAGTCAGTTCATCCGAGATCGAGCGATTGACCAGGCAAGCCCAGCAACTGCTCTCCGATTATGAGCGCCTGACCGCCGAGGGCAAGCACCGCGAGGCTGGCGAGAAGCTCGATCAGTTGAAGCAAACGCTTGCTGAGTTGAATCGCAAACGCGGCGGGTAAGTGTGAGCGCTTCCACTTAAGCATCGCTCGACTCGAATCACTAGAAAGTCAGGCCGGCCCTGGGAGCGCAGGCATCCCTGCCTGCTTGGCGTCGCACGAGAGGCAGGCAAGGATGCCTGCGCTCCCAGGGCCATCATCCTGAGGTGCCGGCAGAGCATTATTTTCACCCCCGTATAATATTGAACAGACTCCCCGCCAGTTGATCGGTATCATCGAGCGGGTTTTCAGCTTGCGAGTCAAAGAACAGAATCAATACGCCCAGAATAGCGCGCGCCCGGGCACGCTGGCGTTCTGTATTCGACCATTGGTCACCCATGTGCGAAAGGGTTGAAATAAAACCTGAGTGAATTCTCTCATCACCGTGCGGAAAAACTCCCAAGCAACGGCTTCGACACCGGGGTCAGCGACAAGCCTCGAATCGCCAGACCGGAACTGCGTATCTATCACAAGGCTCTAACCCTATGTTTTTTGCAACCGTTGCATTCCCTCGGCCCGGCAAGCGATGACTTCCCGGTGGATTCTGTGATTTGTGAACACAAATTGCCTTGCGTCCGGCTTGAGTGTGATGGCTAACCACGTGACGGCCGTCACGTCGA
This sequence comes from Blastocatellia bacterium, assembly GCA_041497455.1. Lineage (GTDB taxonomy): Bacteria > Acidobacteriota > Blastocatellia > UBA7656 > UBA7656 > Onstottus_A. Next base: position 841 of record JBGQGO010000188.1, read on the forward strand.
GACGTGATGACGCTCATAGTTCTTTTTTCACAGAACCTTTAAATTGGCTGCTCAGACCTTAAAGGAGGCACAAACAATGAGCCCGGTAAAACTATTAAAGACGGCGCTGGTGGCTGGCTGCGCAGCGCTGGGACTCTTGTACACGGCTTCGAGTTCCTTCTCGAAACCGGCTGATCCCGGCGATCAGAAGAAAGCCCAACCGGTGGCGTCTGCCAAGTACTCGCCCGAAGACTTTGTTGGAAGCGAGACCTGCAAGGCCTGCCACGAAGAACAGCACAGCAGCTTCGCCAGGACTGCTCACGCCAAGCTCGAGAAAGCTGGCTGGAAGGCAGAGAAGCAAGGCTGCGAATCGTGTCACGGTCCCGGCAAGGCGCACGTGGAAGGCGGCGGAGACAAAACCAAAATTCGGACATTCGAAAATGAATCACCGAAGCAAGTCTCCGAAGTCTGCCTCAAGTGCCACGCCGGCAGAGAAGAGCACAACAACTACAAACGGGGCGAGCACTGGCGCAATGACATAGCATGCACCGATTGCCACTCCCCGCACTTTTCAGCCAGGCTCGCCGCCAAGCTTGCCGGCACGCCTCAAGGCAGGGCCGATGCGCCTTCCTCACTGATGCCGGTAGGTCCCTTCTCGGCGCACTCGAACGACCTGCCGCCACTCAAGATGCTTGTGAAAAACGAGCCGCAACTGTGCCTGGGTTGCCACGCCGAGATGAAGGCGCAGTTCACCCAGCCGTTCCATCACCGCGTACTTGAAGGCGTAATGAAGTGCACCGATTGCCACAACCAGCACGGCGGATTCGAATTGAAGCAGCAAAGGCTCAACACAGGAGCGGACGCCCCGTGCATGAAGTGCCACGCCGACAAGCAAGGGCCCTTCGTGTTCGAGCACGCGCCCTCCAAGGTTGAAGGCTGCACTATCTGCCACACGCCGCACGGGGCAAGCAATCCAAAGTTGCTGAAGCGCAATAACGTGAATCAACTCTGTCTGGAATGCCATAGCAACGTCGCGTTGAAAGTGGGTGAGATCGATGCGCCTGGCACGCCTTCTTTCCATAATCAGTCGACCGTGCGCTATCAGAACTGCACAATATGCCATTCAAGGATTCACGGGTCGAACGCTAATTCGGTTTTCTTCCGCTAGGTCGGTTATGTCTGAAGAACGTCGAGGAGGACTGCATGAAAAGCAAGATTGAATTCACGCTGCTGTTTTTGCTCGGGTTCGTGCTTGGGCTCGTGCTGCTTGCCAGCGATGCACGAGCGCAGCAACCCGCTGCTGACAAGGACAAGACACAACAGCCCGCCGCTACCGGACAGAACGGAGCCGAAGCACCGTACACCGTTACATCAAGCATTGAGTTCGGTGTGCGTGGGATCGTGATCGACGGAAACGCCGACAAATACCGGAGCGACCTGAACTATACTCCCGGCTTTCGAGTCTTTGATTCGAGCTTCTTGATGCGGTCCAAGGACAACAACGGTCCTGTGCTCGATACGCTGATGGTGAGTTCGTTTGGTTGGGGTAAAGATCCTAACAAGTATCTGCGGGTCAATGCCGAAAAAACCAAGGCATATCGCTTCGACGCAAACTACAGGAGGTTTGCCTACTTCAACAACCTGTACAACTTTGCTCTCGGCGAACACACCTCAAACACTGAGTATCGGCAGGGCGATTTCAACCTGACTATACTGCCGCAGAACGAGAGGATCAAATTCAACCTGGGCTACTCTTTGGATAGAAACAGCGGGCCGTCGGTATCGACGATCCGCTATCAGGGAGACGAGTACGCGGCCGTCACGCCGGTGCGAATGGCTGCCGACGAGTACCGCGTCGGGGTCGATGCGAAGCTGTGGGTGTTCGACCTTTCATTCATGCAGGGCTGGCGCTTCTTCAAGGAAGACAATCAGTCGCTGATAACAGTGCCAAGCGCCGGCAACAATCCGACGAACATTCCGGTGATAACTGATTTCTTTCGCAGTGCGCCGACTCGCGGTCAAACGCCGTTTACCCGGTTCAGTCTTCACACGCTGATCAACAAGAAGCTCGACTTCACAGGCCGGTATGTCTACACGAGCGGCACCTCCAATTTCTCGTTCTTCCAGAATGGAACCGGAGTGGACTCGTCAGGCAACAAGGTCACCGCGGACGTAATCACCCAAGGCGGCTCGGCGCAGCGCCCGAACGCCATGGGCGACCTTGCCGCGACGCTGTTTGTGACCGACAGCTTTAGAATCTCTGAGACGTTTCGAGTGAACACCTTCCGCATCAGCGGCGGGGAGACGTTGCTCGAGACGCTGCTGCGCTTGAAGCCAGGAGCTTTTGGTGACACGGTGCTGCCACCGGTGATCACCAACACGCTGGGCTTCCGCGATATCAACTATAGGCGCTACATAAACACGATCGAGGGCGACTTCGACATCAACCGGCGGCTTTCGGTGCACGCGGCCTACCGCTACACGGATCGCCACATCGAGCTTGGCGCCACCGACGTCACTGCCGGCGCGGCCGCAACTCCGGCGCTGGAAAAGCTCGACAATAGCACCAACACGTTTATCTTTGGGTTCAAGGCCAAACCGGTGAAAATGTGGTCCCTGTACATGGATATGGAGAAGGGCAGCGCGGACAACGTCTTCACACGTATCGACAACTACAAATTCACGAACGTCCGGCTGCGAAGCGTCCTTCGTCCGAGCAGAGCCCTCTCGTTCAACGCGTCGCTGGTGACCAAGAACAACAACAATCCGTCGATAACCGAGGACAACAACAGCTTCGGCGTCAGCACAAAGTCCAGGATCTTCACATCGTCTCTGGACTGGAGTCCTAACGAGAAGTTGTCGTTCAACGGCGGGTACACCTCTTGGCACGTTACCAGCGATACGGATATCGCTTTCTTCCTCACCGGCAACCTCAAGACAATCGGGGAGAGCCGCTACTTCCAGCGGGACAATTTCGTTTTCGTGACCGGGTACGTCCAGCTCCATCCCCGCGCACAACTGTTTGCCGGATCTCGTTTTCACAAGGACCCGGGTCAGGGTGATCGCCGTTCGACCACCTCGGTGTTAATCGGGTCTTTCCCGTACGAGTACCAGTCGTCGGAGGCGAAGTTCGTCGTCAAGCTCAACAAGAACGTGGATTGGATAGCGGGGTATCAGTACTTCGACTACAAGGAGCAGTTCGTCAAGGGTCAGTTTTATCATGCGCACTTGCCGTACACGTCGCTGCGCATCTACTTCGGACGTGAGTAAATCGCAAGTGAGCAAGCTCATTCGAATGAGTTGTTAGTGTGAGCTAAAGGCTAACGGGCAATATGAGGGCAGAAGTTAGCAAGTAGGGGCAACCGGCTGCAAACGGGAGACGCAAAAGCCTCTCCCATTTGCCCGCCAGCAGGCTGTCCACGGCAATCACCGGTTAGAGTTAAGACAAGTAACTGAAGCCGACGAGATCCCTGCGGGGGGATATGAACCAGAAGAGCGACAAACAAACTGGCGGCCTCCTGCGCGGGCGAACTAACAAGGAGGTGGCAATTATGCCAAGAAAATTCATCCAGTTGTTTCTTGTAGCTCTCTTTGCCGGAAGCCTTCTAGCTCTCACACAAACGACCCGGGCGCAATCAGTGGGCCCGGCAGCGAATCCGACGCCGGCTCCGCTTGGGAGACCGGATTACAACTACTCGGAGTCGAACGGCTGTAATAGCTGTCACTTCTCCAGGGGTGCAGGCGGAGACCACATGCTGGAGGCAGTCGGAATGAGCTTCGACAGCACCGCAAATGCGTTCGCTTTCTCAGGCGGGGGCTGGCGAGCCTCGCTGCACTCGATAGCAAACTACAAGTCAACGCAGAACACCTACTGTGCGAAATGCCACTCGCCCCTTCAAGCGAAACCGGAGGCCTCCTTCAAGAAAGGTTTCTTGATCGACACAGTGCAGATCGCCGACGGTCAAGTTGAAGGCGTCACCTGCGCCGTTTGCCATCCCTCGCATACGGCCGCCGTAGTGCTGGGCCGAAGGCTCGGGATGTACCAGTGGGGAATGGACAAGACCAAACCCGAAGCCTACAAGGTTGTTCAAGAGGGGCAAGAGGACGCATTCTGCCTCACCTGCCACATCGATCGTCATAACGAAGATAACGCTGCGTTCAGGGCGATGTACGACGCCGAAGTGAAGTGCGTTGATTGCCATATGGCGACCTACGGCACGATCGTCGACACTCAGGTGGAGAAGCGCTTCCACGACTTCAAAGTCGCAAAGAATCTACCGTTCTCTTGCGGTGTTGAAGGGTCGGTGACTCACTGCCATCCCGGATTCACCGCAGAAGGCACGCTCGAGTTCATTCCGTACCTGAAACAACAGCACGTCGGGTGGTGGCCGCTGAAGCCGGGCAAGGTCAAGAACGGGAACACGATTACCGCGAGATCCTCTGAGTACATGGATCTATGGCTACAGATGGAGGCCAAGGTTCGCGCGGCGAAGTGAACGAAGACAAATTTCGAACAGTTCCTTCTGCAGGTTAATCCAAGCGAAAGGAGGTGACGATGATCAAGTTTGGGAGGGGGCCCGCAAGACCCTAAGGCGTCTTACAACTCGATGAGCTTAGTCAAGATGCTATTCAAAACGCGCGTGGCCTCCTGATGAATGAGCGGCTCCCCTCGCCTGCAACCAGGGGAGCCGCTTTTATTGTAAGTGGAGAGCTCTTTGGGCGAAGTTCGCAATGAATCGCGTCTGCGCAATTCCTCGCTAAGCTGCGAGAATTTACTCGGCGCGTTTGCAAGAAGCGCCTGAAAAGGAGCATGTTACAGGTAGTCGACTGTGGGAATGGTTGTTGCCTTGTGAGATGTGACGGCCTCGGGGTGGTCACAGATGGGCGGCGGTCGGACGAACCAGCAGAGATTGAGACCGCTGCCGAAAATACTTCGATGAAAGGTGGAGTGGAAGTATGAAACTCTCGATCAAAGGACTGAAGACGGTTGTCGTTGGAGCGATGACGTTTGCGATTCTGGCACTGGTGATTCTGTTCCAGACGAGTTCACAAGCCGCAGGCACAACTGCGGGTGATGGCGGAGAGACCTTCAAGGCCAAGTGCGTTGCCTGTCACGCCGCCGACGGTACCGGCAACACGGCGGCCGGCAAAGCAATGAAGGTCCGCAACCTGACCTCCGCTGAGGTGCAAGGGCAGACCGACGCGCAGCTTTACGACGCCATCGCGAAGGGTAAAGGCAAAATGCCCGCTTACGAGAAGCCGCTTGGCGCTGACAAATGCAAGGAGCTTGTCGCTTACGTTCGCACGCTGAAGAAGTAGGCCGGGCCGAAGGCAGAGCGTCGCGTTTCGCTGGTGCGCTTGTGAGTATTCTATGATGACTCCCGCGTTGCAACGATCAGATCGCGCGGCGCGGGAGTTGTTTATATCTCTGCATTCATTTGGAGGACGTTAACATGAAAAACAGACGATGGGCTATCGCAGTACTCGGTTCGGCAGTATTGGCGGTAGCATTTATGACAACTGGCCCAACACCGGCAGCAATCGCCGCCGATGCCGCGGCCACGTACAAAGCGAAGTGCGTCGCTTGCCACGGAGCGAAGGCCGAAAAGGGCTTCAACCCGGCCAAGTCCGACGCCGACCTTCTCAACGCGATGCTCAAAGGCGTTAAGCCAAAGATGCCAGCTTATGAGAAGAGCCTCGGCGCGGATGACTGCAAGGCGCTGGTCGCTTACATGAAGCAACTGAGAAAGTGAGCAACGGAGACCTCGGAGCGCACGCCATCCCTTTGCAAGCAGCACAACGCACCGGAAGCGCGCGCTCCGAACGCCTCTTCATTGAAGCGCCTCACGCTTAGCGGGCGCCTCCTTCTTTTGGCTGGTAGCTCGGCACCCCAGAAAGGCGCCTTGAGGTTATGAAGCGCTACGTTCTGCTCGGCATCCTACTGCTATTTCTGCTCGTGTGGACGAGCGCACCCGGTTCGCGCTCGCAGCGGGTGCATGCCCAAAGTCAGAGCCTGACCAGCAGCGACTGCACCGCGTGCCACAACGATCCTCAACTGGCAAAAGAGGTCGATGGCAAGATCGTCAGTCTCCACGTCAATGAGAGCGCCTTTGGGGCTTCGGTGCACGGCTCGCTTGAATGCATCAGTTGCCACTCGGACATAAAAGCCGTTCCACACGAGCCGGCTCCGGCAAAGGTCAACTGTTCGGAGTGCCACGCCGGGGCATACGAGGCTTACACCCAGGGGCTTCACGCAAAAGCCATCAAGACCGGCAACGACAAAGCCGCAACTTGCCTGGACTGCCACGGCAACGCGCATTTGATTCTGCCTTCCAGCGACCCGGCTTCGAAAGTCAATCACGCTAATGTCGCGCAGACGTGCGGAGACTGTCACGGCCAAAAGTTCGTGATGGAAAACAGCGGCATAACCGCGCGGCCCTTCCTCTCCTACCAAGAGAGCGTGCATGGCCGCGCGGTCGCCGCCGGAAACGAAAAAGCCGCGGTGTGCACCGACTGTCACGGGAGCCACGATATAAGGCCTCCGACGGATGCGGCGTCAACGATCGCGAAGTTCAACGTGCCGGCGACCTGCGCCAAGTGTCACGAACCGGTCGCAGCCGTGTTTCGCCAGAGCATTCACGGACAGTCGCTGGCACGTGGCAACTGGCAAGCCCCGGTGTGCACCGATTGCCACGGCATTCACATGATCAAGCCGCACATCGACCCGGCGTCCTCGGTCGCCGCACAGGCTCTTGCGAAAACCACCTGTGCGCAATGTCACGAAGGCGTGAGGCTCTCACAGGAGTTCGGCATCGAGGGCAAACGCGCAAGCACCTACCTGGACAGCTATCACGGTATGGCGTCGAAGCTCGGCTCCGCGGTTATCGCCAACTGCGCGAGCTGTCACGGCGTACATAACATCTTGCCGTCGTCTGATCCGAAGTCCATGATCAGCCGGAACAACCTCGTAGAAACTTGCGGCAAATGTCATCCGGGCGCCAGCGAGAACTTTATCCTCGGCAAGGTGCACCTCGATGTTCCCACCTCCCAAGACATCGGCAGTGTTGCGACTCGATGGATAAGATGGATTTACCTGAGCTTAATCGCGGTAGTCATCGGCGGCATGGTCCTGCACAACGGGCTGATCTGGCGTAAGAAGGCGGTCGCAAAACGCCGGGCGGAGGTTCGCACGATCGTGCGGATGAACGCCAATCAAAGGGTTCAGCATTGGCTCCTGCTCGCCAGCTTCTTTGTTCTTGTGTTCACGGGCTTCGCACTCAAGTATCCGGATTCATGGCTGGGAGACTTGCTGGGTTCGAGCGAGACGATACGGCGGATCGGCCATCGGATCGCGGCAGTGATAATGATCGCGCTTGGGATCTATCACGTATGCTACGTCGTGCTGACCAGAGAAGGACGCCAGGGATTAAGGGACCTTCTCCCGAAGAAGAAAGACATCCTTGATTTGGTCAAGAATCTGAGTTACTACTTGGGGCGCGCTGCCACCAAGCCTCAGATGGGCAGATTCGGATACGCGGAAAAAGCGGAATACTGGGCGGTCGTCTGGGGCACGATGATCATGGGGCTAACCGGGCTGATGATCTGGTTCAAGGTCGAGGCTTTCAGCTTCTTGCCGCGATGGTTTATCGACGTCGCGCTCGCCATTCACTTCTATGAAGCGATATTGGCAACGCTGGCCATCGTCGTGTGGCACTTCTATCAAGTGATTTTCGATCCGGATGTCTATCCGCTCAACTGGGCGCTGGTGGACGGGAAGGTATCAGAAGAGCACTTCAAGGAAGAACACCCGCTCGCCTACGAGAAGATGATGGAAGCGGAGCGCAATGATAAGGCATAGTCTGGACCCGGAAATCGAATGTAGCTTTAGTTAATGACCCGGGCGGGCGGAAGTTTGCGCTTATTGAGATTGGAGCTAGCGAAAGATGACCGCTGATACATTGCCAGACGCCGAAAACCAGCCTGTCGAGGACGCCGGCCGCAGGTCTTTTTTCAACCGCCTGTTTCAAATCGTGATGGGGCTTTGGGGCGTGGCGTTCATCACGGTCGTGGTCTCTTATATCAAGGCTCCTCGCGAGTCAAAGGGCATCGAGGAAAAGATCAAACGAGTAGGCCCGCTATCGGAGCTTCAGCTCGGGTCTGCGAAATTCGTAGCCGACGAGCGGCAGCCTATGTGGGTGATCCGAAACTCGAGCGACGAGATCATCGCGCTGTCGGCTACCTGCACTCATCTCCGCTGCATTTTGCAGTGGGACAAAAACAGCGGGCGGCTGGTCTGTCCCTGCCACGCCGGCGCCTTCGATTTGAACGGCAATGTCGTCGCAGGTCCGCCGCCTCGGCCGCTGCAATCACTTAAGGTCGACACGAGAGGAGGAATTGTCTATGTCAACCTCAACCCCTCGTAGGGTGATTGGGTGGCTTGAAGAGCGGTTGAACCTGACTGAAATATTCTCCTTCTTCACAACCTTCGGGCTGTCTTACGGCGAAATCGACCTGAACAAGCCTGTCGGCCAAGCGAGCCGCGAAGCGTTCGCGCGCGAGCTCCCGACTTACACTCGCGGCAGGTACGTTCTGGGCGTCCTGACATTTCTCGTGTTTCTGTTTCAGGGAGTCACAGGGCTGCTGCTTGCGTTTTACTATCAGCCTTCACCGGCGGCCGCTTACGAGAGCACGCTTCTGATCATTCGCGACGTCAAC
>JBGQGO010000189.1:0-9507 GCA_041497455.1 Blastocatellia bacterium
CGACGTGCTGGTCATCAATGACGCCGAGGCGAGAGAGATTGCCAAGGAAGCCAATCTAGTTCGAGCCGCGCGCCGCATACTCTCGATGGGTCCGAAAAGGCTGGTAGTGAAACGAGGCGAATATGGCGCGGCGATGTTCACCGAGCATTCTTACTTTGCGACGCCGGCTTATCCGCTTGAAGAGGTGTTTGATCCGACGGGCGCCGGTGACAGCTTCGCCGGCGGCTTTATGGGATACCTGGCGGCTACCAATGCAATCGATGAAGCCGCGTTCCGGCGCGGTATCATCTATGGGTCGGTGATGGCCTCTTTCAATGTTGAGGAGTTCGGGTGCGAGCGCCTGCGGCGTCTGACATACGAGGAGATCAACGCGCGATTCCGCGAGCTGCGCGCGTTCTCGAATTTTGAAGAAGCTGAAATGCCGCCGTTCTGATTGCGAATTGCGGATTGCGGATCGAAGACCATGGACCGCTTAGTAAGAATCCGCAATCCGAATTCCGCAATCCGCAATTGGTCACTCAGGGAAGCAAACCCTGCAGCGTTTCAGGCCTCGTTGACCGGCTGCTTCTTCGCTAAGCGCCGTGCGCTCGCAACGCGCCGGCAAGTGCGTCGAGGCGTGATAGTAGTCTTTGTCGGCGGCGCACGAATAGACCAGTCGAACTGGCGCCATCAGCGGTTTGACCTCGGGCGAACTGGTCTCTCTGACCGGCACCGTCGCGCTCTTTGACGCGGATACAGTATCGGAAGAACCGCTTCGCCAGCGGTCAAACGTGTCACTTTTGAGGAAACTGACTACCACCCAACCCACGCCGAGCAACATTATGAAGGCAGTAAGAGATACGAGTTTGTTAACAAAGAACAGCGGGTGGGCACTGCGTAACGGGCTTCGAGCTTGGAGGCTTGCCACAGTTTACGCTCCTTTCAATTATCAACCGCCAGATTGCTTGGGGAAGTCGGAAGGTACCATGCCGGGTAGGGGCAGTCAAGCAATAGGTGAAACGGCGTTCTCGCTCGCCTTTTCTGGAGACGTCCAGTGAGCGATATCAGATTCACAAAGGCCCAGGGCATGGGCAACGACTTCTTGATCATCGAGGTGGAAGACGTCGCCACCCTCCGGACGGCGAGCGAGCTTGCACGTGAGATGTGCCAGCGTAACTACGGCGCGGGAGCTGATGGCATCGTATTCGTCACTAGCGCTCGCCACGAGGACGCGGACTTCGCGTCACGGATCTTCAACGCCGATGGGAGCGAAGCCGGAGTGTCGGGCAACGGCACCCGCTGCGCCGCAGCTTATCTTTATCACGCAGGATTGTGGAGCGAACCTCAGGTCCGAATCGCCACCGCTGCCGGTGTGAAGCAAGGCAGATTAGTAGCACGCGAGGGCGCGCGCTTCGAGTTCGAGTTTGATATGGGCAGACCGAACCTCTCGAGCGAAGCGGTGCCGATGTCTATCACCCCGCCGGCCGAACACGTGGTGCGATACCCGCTGCACCTCGGCGGAGACGTGCTCGAAGTGACTTGCCTGTCGATGGGCAATCCACAATGCATCATCTTCGTGACGGACTTGAATGCGGTAAACCTGGAAGAGATCGGCCCGCTCATCGAAGACCATCCGATCTTCCCGGATCGCGCAAACGTCGAGTTCGCGCGTGTGATCTCACGCGACGAGATCGAGATTCGAATCTGGGAGCGAGGCGCCGGGCACACGCTCTCATCGGGAACCGGCTCGTGCGCATCGGCGGTGGCGGCGGCGTTGAATGGCTTGACGGATCGCACTGTCCGGGTGCGCACCGAAGGTGGCGTGCTTCGAGTAGACTGGCGGGATGATGATCGAGTGATGCTCACCGCTTCGGCGGAAGTCGTTTACGAAGGCCAGTGGCTGCTCGACGTTTAGCGTTGAGTCTTCGCGCGGGCGTGGCGACGTGAACCAACCACAGTAAGGAGCACTATGAAAGCACTAACAGCAAGAGAACAGATCCTGAACCTTCGGGAATTCGAGTTTGCTACCACAATGAGAGTATTGAAGGCGTATCCTGAAGATAAGCTCGACATGAGACCGGCCGAAAAATCGCGCAGCGCCACGGAGTTGATCAGGACGTTCGTCGCCGAAGAATACGTTTGCGGCGCGGCGATGCGCGGTGAGCCAATCGGGGCTCATGCCGGTCAAAGCTTGCCGGACAACTTGAACGACCTGCTTGAGACATTTGATCGAGTTCACAAGGAAGTTCAAAACCTAATTGCTCGGGCCCCCGATGAGACGATGGATAGAGTAACTGATTTCTACGGCCATCAATTGAGTGTGCTCGAGGTCCTGTGGGCAGAACTGCACGATCAAATTCATCATCGCGGCCAATTCTCTGTTTACCTGCGATTGGCAGGAGCGAGGGTCCCGTCAATCTATGGACCGACCGCTGATGAGCCAGCGGGTACGCAGAATTAATTCTGAAGATGCGAGGCACAACCGAGGGATGATGCCAGTGGAGGTTCACGCTCGCTGCTACACAAAGTGGAGTCGGGGGCTCAAGGATGCCACTCAGCTTCGGTGGCAGCCTCCAAAGCCACGCGGTAATCTCTGAACTGAATCTCGTAGAGCCTCTTGTAGAGTCCACCACCAGCCAACAACTCGTCGTGCGTGCCTTCTTCGACAATCCGTCCTTCGTCAAGCACGATGATCCGGTCGGCGCGTCGCACCGTCGAGAGCCGATGAGCTATCACGAATGTCGTGCGGCCTTGCATCAAGGTCTCGAGCGCGTCTTGCACCAATCGCTCCGATTCAGAATCGAGCGAGCTTGTCGCTTCGTCGAGTATCAGTATCGCCGGGTTCTTCAGCAGCGCGCGCGCTATGGCGATTCGCTGGCGCTGGCCGCCTGAAAGCTTGACTCCTCGCTCGCCAACGATCGTGTCGTAGCCGTCCGGAGATTCCGAGATGAACTCATGAGCATGAGCCGTGCGAGCCACGGCCTCAATCTCGTCATCGGCCGCGCCCAGCTTTCCGTAAGCGATGTTCTCGCGAATCGGTCCGCCAAAAAGCGTCGTCTCTTGAGGCACCATGCCAATTGCGCCTCTGAGATCAGCAAGGCGCAATTTCCTGATGTCGTGGCCGTCGATCAGAATCGCGCCAAAGCTCACATCGTAGAAGCGCGGGATCAATGCTACCAGCGTGGACTTCCCTGCCCCGCTCGGACCGACTAGCGCGATGATCTCGCCGGGTTTCGCTTCGATGGTCACGCCTTTCAAGACGGGCAGCGCGCGCGCGTCCGGATAAGTGAACTGTACATCGATCAACTCAACGTGACCTTGGACCTTTTCGAGCGTCTCAGGATTCTCTGGGTCCTTGATTTCCGGTTTGGTGTCGAGCAACTCGAACACTCGCCGGGTCGCGCCTATCGCCTGATTGAACTGGCCGTAAAGCTCGCTCATCCCGCCGACCGCTCCGGCAACAAAGAATGTATAGAGCACGAACTTGATCAGATCGCCAGCGGTCATTTGACCGGAAATAACCATGCGGCTCCCAAACCACAGAACCACCGCTATGCCGCTGTAGACCACTAGAATGATGAACGCAATGAAGCCGCCGCTTGCGACCGCGCGCTTCACGGCCAGTTTCAACGAATCCTGAATCCTGTCGCGATAGCGCGCGCGTTCATACTCCTCGCGGACAAACGATTGAACGATGCGAATTGCGGACAGCGTCTCTTCGAGGACCGAGTTCGCTTCGGCGAGACGGTCTTGGACCTGGGTGCTCAATCGGCGAACGTAGCGGCCATACAAATGCGCCGCGACAATTACAACCGGCACGATGGCGAGCATCAGCAGCGACAATCGGGCGTTGGTGATGAAGATAATCGTTACGCCACCCACCAACAACAACCCCGATCGGAGAAGCTCGGTGATGCTGCCCGTGGTTACCGTCTGGACTACGCTCACGTCCGACGCCAATCGCGAAGTCAGCTCGCCCACTCTGCGGTTGGCAAAGAACGACACGGGAAGATCCGTGAGATGGTTGTAGACCTGAGTGCGAACATCAGCGACGATCCGTTCGCCAGTGTACGAGAGGAGGTAGGTTCGCAAGAAACTGAATCCTGCCTGGGCGCCAAAAACCCCGACGAGAAGCAACGCGAACTGGTTCAGCTTGTGCGAATCGCGTTGGACGAAGGCGGCGTCTATGAGCATGCCCACCACCTGAGGAAACGCCAGCCCAAGTCCGCCAGCGATCAACAGTGAGAGCAACGCAACGGCGAGCCTGACCCGATATGGCTTAGCGTAGGACAGCAGCCGCAACAGATCTCGGGGCGAAACTCTTGGCTTTTCTTTCGCGTCAGTGGCTTCTTTTGTGGAGTTTTTGTCGGGTCGTGCAGGCATTGGTTTCACGGTGGCTAATAGCTTCAACCACAGCGCTCGCATAGGTCAAGCGTTTGAACTGTCCCATCGATCCTCGGAACACTTTGCGACATCCTGGCGTTCTGCAAACAGGGAGCGCGGCCATCAAGACTCCCGCTTAACGACTTTGAATACGGTGAGCCGTTGCGTCGTTGATCTCGGGTCTCCCGGCTGCTAGACTCGACGGCATTTCAGGAACTTCAACTCAGGAGGTGCAAGCTTTGTTTCGTATCATGAAAACTCTTCTCGTAGTTGCATTCGTGACTGTGGCCGCGGCTCAGTCGCCACAGTCGCCGCTCTCAGACTCGCGACTGACCGTTCACACTCTCCTTCGCGAGGACATCTTCGCCGGCTTTATGGCCGATGACATGGGACGTTTCGAGCGAGGGGAAAAGAACATTCAGTTGCTGCTTGAACAACGGCCCGACCAGAAAGCCAACCTGTTGGCTTGGAAGGGCGGCGCGAATCTTTACCGCGCCGTGCGGGCCCATGAAAGCAACCGCGCCGATGAGTTTCAACGATATTATCGACAGGCGCTCGACGTTTTCGCCGAGGCTCGCAAGCCAACCTCCGGCAATGACGGAGTGGCGGCGGTCGTCGGAGGCAGCTTCGCAATCTTCGCCGACCGGCTCCCGAAGGAATATCGCTCGGCGGCGTGGTCAGCGGCCTACGACAATTACCAGGCGCTCTACAAACTGCAGGCTCCTTTTATCGACAAGCTGCCAGCGCATCTACGGGGTGAGGTTCTCGCCGGGGTCGCCCAGGCAGCTCAGCGCACAGGTCGCAAAGAAGAGGCGGCGCAGTACGTCGACAAGATACTCGCCGTGCTCGGCGGCACGCCTTACGAACCGATGGCCAGGAAATGGAAATCGAATCCCGAGTCTGCGGCCAACACAAGCCTCACTTGCATGACTTGTCACGATGCCGGACGTCTCGCGGTTCGCATATCGGATCTCAAACAGTAGTAAGGTCTGGGGCGAAGCACGAAAGCTATTTGTGTCATACGGCCGAAACGTCGGGAGAAAGACGTCGTTTCGGCCGTTTGATTCATCGCTGACGGCCGCGGCTATGCTCGCTCAGTCAGACGCCCGCTGATCAACACAGTCCCATTCATTGTCTTCTTGTTGATTGGCCTGCTTCGCGGGAATTCTGATGCACGCAACGCAGATGAGAGAAAGCGAACAGAATCCTCAGGCGCAAGGTCAGCTTGAGTTCTTCAGATTCAGACAGGCCAACCAGGCGAAGAGAGCGCCGCGCGTTGGGTGCGCGTAAGATTTTCGCGTCTACGCAGGGCCAAAGCATCACGCAAAGCCCCTGTCGCGCGAGATCTCGGCACCCCAGCGGGGTGCGATGTTTATAGAGACGAGCTTTTTACGCGGCCGCACCCCAGCGGGGTGCAATGTTTGTTGCTCGCCCTCGTGGAACTAAACGATGCCAGGACATAGCACCCCGCTGGGGTGCGCATTGCACACGCCGCGTTCTCTATAGACATTCAACTCCTACGGAGTTGCACGCGCAAAACTAAGTCAGGCTGCGCATACTGTTTGTGTGAGCCCCTGGTTCCGGCGCGAGAATCTGACGCGCACCCCGCGCGCTTCGCGCATTGACCTAGCGGCGGCGTTGCGATATGACTAGGCGTCTGGCGGGTTGAAGCTCGGACCTGCTTTCCACGATCCGCAATCCTAAGCCCGCGGTTGAACCATTGGAGGTGACTATGCCGAGAAGCAACAGGTTGAATCGGAAGACCTCACGTGTAGTCTGTCTCGCCTTGGCGGCGTGGTTCTCGCTGGGCGCTTTCGGAAACGCGGGCGCGGCAGGCGTGCGTGGAGCGCATCAGAATTCGGCGGCCACGCAACAGAGTGGGCGGGCGCTGGAGCTAAGAGACTACTACCGCCTCGAGAGCATCGGCAGCCCGGCTATCTCACCCGACGGCAAGTTCGTGGCCTTCGTGCGGACTTACATCATTGAAGCCGACAACCGCCGCAATAGCGAAATCTGGCTGGCGCCTGCCGATGGTTCATCAGCGCCAAAGCGAATCACCGATCCGGCGACCAGTTCTTCTAACCCTCGCTGGAGCCCTGACGGCAAGCTGCTCGCTTTCTCTGCCGCGCGCCGGCGTGGCGCTAATGCTGGAGCAGAAGAGTCGAGCCCCGTATGGTTTCTGCGAATGGATCAACCCGGCAGTGAACCGTTCCAGATTCAAGGTCTGGGCGGCACGCCGATCTTCAGCCGTGACAATCAGTGGATCGCGTTCACCAAACGAACGCCTCCCGCGGCAAGAACGCCGAAGCAATATGCGTCAGACTTCGAGAAGT
This sequence comes from Blastocatellia bacterium, assembly GCA_041497455.1. Taxonomy (GTDB): domain Bacteria; phylum Acidobacteriota; class Blastocatellia; order UBA7656; family UBA7656; genus Onstottus_A. Next base: position 6,696 of record JBGQGO010000189.1, read on the forward strand.
TGATCGATGAACGATTCAAGGGGCGGATGTTCGATTGGATGGAATACCGCTTTGATCAACGCGGCTACTTGCCCGATCCGCGCGATCCGATGGCAACACCTCCGGAAGAGCTCTACATCGTGCCGAGATCGGGCGGAACACCGAAGCAGATCACGCGTCTCGGCGTTAATGTTCAGTCCGCGTCCTGGCGTCCCGACGGCGGAGCGTTGGTGATCGAGGCCAACTCTCACCAGCGCGACGAATACACATACGAGCGGTCTGATTTGTGGATCGTGAACGCTGACGGTCAAATCAATCGTCTGACCGACGATGGTTTCAATCACAGCGCGCCCTCGTTCTCACCCGATGGACGCAACATCGTTTTCCGCCGGCAGCAGAATTTGAATGCCGTGATTGCGGCAAAGCAGAATCACGGAGGCGCCGTGGACATCTATCGCATGCCGGCCGAGGGTGGTGCGATGGAAAACGTTACTGCAGGCTGGGACCTGCTGCCCGGCAACACCGCGTGGAGCTCTGATGGGCGTTTCATCTATTTCAGCGGAGGCATCGGTGGCAGCAATCATCTGTTTCGCATCCCGGCGGGCGGCGGCGCAGTGGAACAAGTCACTAAGGGCGAGCGCGGCTCGAGCGGCTTCAGCATGTCGGCCGCGTTTGATCGCATCGCGTATGCAGCTACTGATTCGACGCATCCGTCTGAAGTCTTTGCCGCGCGCATCGACGGCTCGGATGAAAAGAAACTTTCAGGCTTCAACGATGCGCTGATGAGCGAGCTGAACCTGAGCCCGGCCGAGCGCATTCTTTATCCAAGCAAAGACGGCACGCAGATCGAAGGTTGGGTGCTGCGTCCGCGCGGCTACGATCCGGCGAGGTTGAAGTATCCGTTGATCCTGAACACTCACGGGGGACCGCACGGAGCGTACGGCAACGACTTCTCGTTTCAGTTTCAGTTGCTCGCTGCAAACGGCTACCTCGTGCTCTACACAAACCCGCGCGGCTCGACCGGCTACGGCGAGAAGTTTTTGTGGGGCACGTGGGGCGGCTGGGGCGTTCTCGATTATCAGGATGTGATGGCGGGTGTTGATTACACGGTGAAGCGATATGCCGTTGACGAAAAGCGGATGGGCGTGACCGGGTACTCATACGGCGGGTTCTTGACCGACTGGATCATCACGCAAACAACTCGGTTTTCGGCGGCGATTGCGGGCGCGGGTATTTCCAACTGGATCAGCGACTACGGCACGGCCGACATCCCTCGCACCAAGGAGAGTGAGTTCTACGGTCCGCCGTGGGAGCCGAAGGGCCGAGACCTGCTGGTCAAGCTTTCACCCATCACGCATGTTGCGAATGTCACCACGCCGACCATGTTCGTCCACGGCGAGTCGGATATGCGAGTGCCGATCGAGCAAGCCGAGCAGATGTACACTGCTCTAAAGAAACGCCGTGTTCCAGCGATGTTCATCCGGTATCCCGAGTCGTATCACGGAGGCTGGACCCCTTGGAATACGGTGCATCGGTTCTATCAGGAGTTGAGGTGGTGGGACCAACGGCTCACCAGCGGAGATGGCCGCGCGGCTGCTTCAGTACAGAGTCAATCGCGAAAGAGATAAGCGCGTGCAGCGGCCCCTAGCGAGGTGAACAGCGGTGGCTTCGGAATCCCACCGCGGTTTTTCTCGACGCCCGGTCACAGGTCGGGAAGGTGGGCTTGCCCCCGCTCGATCGCTTGGACTGGCTCGAGGCATCGAGAAGAGCGGGGGCAAGCCCACCTTCCCGACCTGTGACCGGGCGTCGAGAGTGGCGTGCCTTTTGAGGCAGAGTTTCAAATGGCTTCATAACCCCCTGGAGGCGAGGTAATGCGAATCAGAATCCTGATGACACTAGCCCTGACGGCGGTCTTCGCGTGCTCAGCGGCAGACGCGCGCGGACAGAACAAGAAAGGTTGGATTTCTCTGCTTAACGGCAAGGACCTTACAGGATGGCACCTTCGCAATGCGCAGGGAGCGAATGGCTGGAAGGTGATCGATCAGGTTAATGTCAACACACCGCCAAGTACCGACCTCCAAACTGACGCCGAGTACTATGACTTTCAACTCCACGTTGAGTTCAAAGTTACTGCTGGCACCGGCAACTCCGGTGTGTACATGCGCGACAAGTACGAAGTGCAAATCTTCAACAGCTTTGGCAAAGCGGCGGAAGACACGGGGTGCGGCGCTCTCTACAAAAAGATCGCTCCATCGGTGAATGCGTCAAAGCGAGACGGCGAGTGGCAAACCTACGACATAACCTTCATAGGAAGGCGCCTGACTGTGATTCACAATGGTCAGAAGGTGCTGGACAATGTTGATGTCGGCCCGATGGGCACAGGCGCTGCAAGTAATCGCGCTGATGGGCCGGGGCCTTTGCGATTGCAAGGCGATCACGAGGCGGTGTCATTTCGCAATATCCGTATTCGACCTTTATCGAAGGAAGAAGCGGAGAAACTGCAAAAGGAGATCGATTCACGCAGTACGAAGAGTTAGCGTCAGGTCGTCGAGTCGGCTCGAGCCAATGAAACGCCTTCAGGACAGGTTTGAATGATGCACCAGGGCAATCGCCGTTCGCCTGAAGGCCGCGACAAGCTCCATAAAAGGGGCACCCACCATCGCAGTTGGTGGACTCCACCTGCCGCAGCCTATTTGAACTGCGGTGGCCTATTTGGACTGCGGCGGCCCGCACGGGGTGTAACACGGGTTTTAAAAACCCCCCCGGCGTTGAAAAAAAAAACGCCAAAAACAAAAGGGCCGGCGGCGGAAAAGGATGGGCCGCCCTCCGCGCC
>JBGQGO010000190.1:0-9495 GCA_041497455.1 Blastocatellia bacterium
CGGTCTGGTTATCGTTCTTTATATCGTCGCGATGACGGTCTACGGCTACCTCGCCTGAAGGAGGCCCTGGTTATGGATCAACATTGTTCCCGTTTTGACTCGCGCGTTCGAAGAAACCGTTTCGTGACGCTTTCTGTCGCCCTCGGCGTCATCCTCCTCTCCTTCAGCTTCGCCGCCGCGCAAAAGAAAGACTCGTGCGTTGATTGTCACAAAGACATGCAAGGTCCGCTCAGCGAGCCGGTGGAGCTGTTAAAGAGCGACATACACCAATCGCGCGGGCTGTCGTGCGCCGATTGTCACGGAGGCGATCCTTCTCTGGACGATCCAACCGGCGCTATGAATCCGCTAAAGGGTTTCGTCGCCAAGCCGAAGCCTAAGGACGTTCCGCAGTTCTGCGGCAAGTGTCACAGTAATGCCGAGTTCATGCGCAAGTTCAATCCCGCCCAGCGAGTCGATCAGGAGCGTGAGTACGCGACCAGCGTCCACGGCAAGCTGCTCGCAGCCGGCGATCAGAACGTCGCAACCTGCTCGAGCTGCCACGGCTACCACGGCGTCCGCGGGGTGAAGGACCCGCAGTCTTCGGTCTTCGCAATGAACGTGGCGGAAACTTGCTCGAAGTGCCACGCCAAAGCCGACTACATGACGAGCTACAAGATTCCGACTGACCAGTACGACAAGTACAAACTGAGCGTCCACGCCAAGGCGTTATATGACCGGCAGGATATTTCAGCGCCGACTTGCAACGACTGTCACGGCAACCACGGAGCCGCGCCTCCGGGCGTCGCCTCGGTCGCCAACGTCTGTGGCCAATGTCACGTTCGCCAGTCGACCTTGTTTCAAGCCAGCCCGCACAAAGCGGTGTTCGACGCTATGCAAGTGGGCGAGTGCATTCAGTGCCACAGCAATCACGGAATTCTTTCGCCGAGCGACGAGATGTTAGGCGTCGGCCAGGGATCTGTCTGCACGACTTGTCACGTGCAGGAAGACAACGGCTACCAGGCTTCTGAAAAAATGCGAGCGCTCATAGATCGACTCGCTGCGCGGATGAATGAGGCGGCCGAGGTCCTGAACCGGGCCGAGCGAGCCGGCATGGACGTGAGCCGCCCGAAGTTCGAGTTGGCCGGCGCGAAGGACGGCCTCACGCAAGCGCGAGTGGTGATCCATGCATTCTCGCCTGACGAGGTAGAAAAGCCGATCGCCGCCGGTCTCGAAGTCGCCGACAAAACTCACAAAGCTGGAATCGATGCGCTGTCTGAACGGAGCTTTCGGCGAAAAGGACTCGGCGTCTCGCTGTTCTTCATTCTTTTTCTCGCAGCAGTGATTTATCTCAAGATAAGACGCATCGAGGCGCGCCAATAGCCCTACGCAATCACATACGCCTAATCCACGAGACTGGGACAGGCGTCAAGAAGCCCCTGTGACAGCGGGCACAGCGCTCTTCGGCGTCGCTTTCTTATACTTACGGGGTACAACTATGGAGCTTCTCGCAAAGCTCGAACTTTTCTCCCGCACGTTAGAAAACAGGTTCGTCTTTAGCCTGTTCGATCTGCTTTTATGCGGAATAATTCTTCTGGTCATCGTCAGGGGACGATGGACACAGATGAGAGCTTTCTCCGTAAGGAGCCGGGTCTTTTTGTTTCTCGCCTTCTCGAGTCTGGGCGCATCGTTCTTTCTGGGCGCCGTCTATGCAGGTGCATTCCTTTTCTTTCGAAGTCACCTTCCAGAGGCTCCTTTTGACCTCCTGATGCACTCACTTTGGGCCGCCTCATGGCTGTTGCTTGCCGCCAGCGCGCATCAGCGGCCCTCGCAGGTCCAGCTCGAGATGGAGTCTGGGCGCAGCGCGCGATCTATGACGTTAGTGTTCTTGACGCCGCTATGGTTGCTCCTGGCGATGGCCGTGCTGGCGCCTGTTGCATTCCGATTTGCGCAGCCGCTGGCGGACTCATACCCGGCGGCTAATGTAGTTTTGGATTTGACCAACCTGTTGTTGCTATCCTGGAGTTTGATCCTATTCTACCGGCGGCCGCTTGGCGGGCAGGCTTTCACGACTGGGGCCGTGGCGCTTCTGTTTCTGGCAGCGCTGTTGCACGTGTGTTCGTATTTCGCGGTGGAGACCAGGATCGCGATCATACTTTGGAACCTCGAACAGTTTACGTTATCATTTTCCTTGCTGATCTGTGCGCTCGCGATCGGCGAGACGGGCCGTGACCTGTTCTATCGGGTGTTCGTCCGGCTACAGATGGCGTTCATCATTCTTGGAAGCTTGATGATCCTCGTGATTACGCAAACTGAAAAGACGGAGTATCTCGCCAGCATCCGAGCGCGAAGCGATCAACCGGCTGAATTCGTGCGCGCGAATGTCGACTATTTGACGCAACAAGACGAGCCGTTGCCGACGGTCATGGCTAGAGAAGATTTCCTTCAGCGGGCGTTGCTTGGCTTCGGCAACATGCCTGAGCTGAAGCTGATTAGGGTCGTAGCCGGCGCGCAGGCCGCGACGTTCGAGATTGCCGACACCGGCGAGATCCAAGAGAGACTTGAAAACGTTGCGCCGCCCCCCGCTCGATCCGAGCTTGATTCAGACGAGTACTTTCTCATCCGCGCTCTTCCCTTATCCGAAACCGGCCGCGGGCAAGTCGAATTCTATGGGACGCGAGACTTCTTAGACCAGCACATCGGCAAGCGCATAGTATTGATCTTCTCTCTGTTCACTGCAATGGTGGTGCTCTCGACGGTAATGATCGGATTGGTCGTTCGCGGCGCCAGCACCACCATCAGTCAACAGGAGCGCGAAATCGAAGAGACGCAACAGCGGCTCATGCAGACCTCGAAGCTGGCCGCAATAGGCCAACTGGCGGCGGGCGTTGCGCACGAGATCAACAACCCGGCAACCGTCATCCTCAGCCGGGCGAGCTTCCTGATCTCCGACGACACCGCGAGCCTGCCGACTGTCCGCGAAGACCTGGGAGCCATCATCGCTCAAGCGCAGCGTATCGCTCACGTCACTGATAGCCTACTGAAGTTCTCACGTCCACAGGTGCGAAGCCTCAGGCCCGCGCGAATTCAAGAGATCATCGACGCCAGCTTGAGGTTAGTGCAGGAACCGCTCGGCGCGAACGGCATCTCAGTGGAACAATCACTGCCGCCCGGTCTGCCGTTCGTGCGCGTTGACGAGGAAAGTTTGATTCGCGCCTTTGAAAACCTCTTTCGCAATTCTATAGATGCCATGCCACACGGCGGGACGCTTAGCATTCGCGCGCTGCGAGATCATCATCAGACGAATCGCCTCCGGCTGGAGGTGTCTGACAACGGCACAGGCATAAGCACCGAAGATCTAACTCGCGTCTTCGATCCGTTCTTCACCACCAAGGAAGTAGGAAAGGGCACGGGTCTTGGTCTCTCGATCGTGCAGAGCATCATCGAGGAACATCAGGGAACGATCGCGGCCGAAAGTGAGGCTGGGATCGGCGCGACGTTTATCGTCATCCTTCCGACGGAGGAATGAGATGTCTTCTGGCCGCATTCTAGTCGTAGACGACGAGAAGGAGATTCTCGTAAGTTGTCGAAAGATACTGGAGCGAGCCGGTTACGAGGTGTCGACTGCCACCGAAGCGCTTGAAGCGCTTAACCTGCTGAAGGCAAGCCGATTCGACTTGTTCTTCGTGGATCTGAAGATGCCGGGGCTGAGCGGGATGGATGCTCTCACCCTGGCGCGAACAATTGATCCTTCCTTGATGATTGTGATGTTCACCGCGTATGCGCGGCTGGAGACTGCGGTCGAGGCCGTTAAGCGCGGCGCATTTGATTATCTGGCAAAGCCGTTCACGTCTGAACAGCTTTGCCAGGCAGCCGAGCAGGCGATTAAACATAAACGACTGGTTGAGCAGCCGCCGGCCGCCGACGTTTGGTTCGACAGGATTCTCGGTAAAAGCGAAGCTATGCAGAAGCTGTTCGGGACCCTTCAGAAGGTGATGCGCAGCAACGCGAACATCCTGGTGTTGGGAGAGACCGGCACAGGCAAGGAGTTGTTTGCACGCACCATACATGAACACAGCTTGCGGCGGCACAAGTCGTTCGTGGCTGTGGACTGCGCCGCTCTGCCCGAGAATCTGCTCGAGAGCGAGTTGTTCGGCCACGAAAAGGGCGCGTTCACCGGTGCTGATCGAAGCAAGCTCGGCCTGCTCGAGCTGGCTCACAGCGGAACGCTCTTCCTGGATGAGATCGGAGAATTGTCTCCTTCGCTCCAGGCCAAGCTGCTCCGCACGCTGCAGGAGCGGGAATTGCGGCGGGTGGGAGGCGATAAGGTTGTCCCCGTTGATATTCGCGTTATCGCGGCTACCAGCCGCAACTTGCGCGCGGAGATCGCGAGCAAAAACTTTCGGGAAGAATTGTATTACCGCTTGAACGTGGTGGCGGTGCAGCTTCCTGCCCTGCGCGACCGGCGAGAAGACATTCCGTTACTAGCTAACCATTTTCTACGGATGTTTGCCTGTCAGCATCAACGCCCCGTCAATTCTCTATCGGCTGAGGCCACCGAGTTCTTTCTCACTTACGAATGGCCCGGCAACGTGCGAGAGTTGCAGAACGTAATTCAACACGCGGTGTTGCTGTCGGACGGAGAATCAGTGGAGTGTTCCGACCTTCCTGATTACTTGCAGGTGAAATGTTCTTTCGACCTCTCGTTTCAGTCCATGCGCGAAAAGCAAGCTGAAGCCGTAGAGAAATCATTCCTCGTCGAGCTGCTCAGCAGGCATAGAGGCAACGTCTCGGAAGCTGCTGCCGAGGCTAGAATGACGCGCAAGATGGTCTACCGGCTTCTGCAGAAATTTGCCATCGACGTAGAAGAATTTCGCCAGACCTGAGCCGCTGTTCCGCTGGTGTGCGCTGTTGTCCCACATAATCCGCTGATAAATCTGAGGTTGCTTTTCGGAAGCCTTTGCATGGGACACTGGGGGAACAGAGGCTGATTAAGCTTCAGGCCTCGCCCTTTTCTAACTTCTACATTCAAAGAAATAACCATTGTCATAGAACTCGCGTCCGTCCTGGAACGCCGCTTGTTATACATTCGAGCGGGTGACGTGCAGAAACCAAATTTGAGATAGCTTCGCTGCTGAATCCCAACAGCGAAAGTTACACGGGAGGAAAAGAACGGTGAAGAAATTGGCTTTTTTAATCACTCTTCTGCTCATGTCAGTTGCGGCTTTCTATTTAACCCCGGCGCTAGGAGCGGTTCCGGCGGGTGATGCCAAGGCTGGCCTCGAGGTTCACAAGAAGAACTGCCTCAAGTGTCACGGCGAGCGCGGCAAGGGCGACGGACCTGCAGCCAAGCTCCTGAAGACCAAACCGACCGACTGGTCAGACAAGGCGAAGATGTCGGGCCTGTCCGATCAGGACCTGTTCAAAGTCATTACCAAGGGAGGCGAGGCCGCCGGCAAATCCAAGCTGATGCCCGCATTCGGAGGCAAGCTGTCTGACCAGGATGTCAATAATGTGATCGCATTCATTCGCTCGCTCGCCAGGTAGTTTTATGACTCCTGCGTCTGATCCCTGTGTGGTCTGACGTATCACTGAATGACTATGAGTCGCACACTCCTCCTTGGTTTGATCATCACGCTTGTGGCGGGCGGAGGGCTGATGATCGCGAGTTCATCGGGCAAGTCCATAGCTCAACCGATAGCCTTCAATCATAAGAAGCACGTCGTTGAGAATGAGCTTGAATGCTCCGCCTGCCACGGCCTTTTTCAGACCTCGGCACACGCCGGGAGGCCTACCACCGACACTTGTATTCTTTGCCACGAGACCGCGCTGACCAAGAGCCCGGAGGAAGAAAAGGTCAGGCAGTATGCAGAGCGAGGCGAGCAGATTCCCTGGCGCCGGCTTTTCAAGCTGCCTCCGCACGTTTACTTTTCGCATCAAACGCACGTCGTTTCCGGGCAGGTCGAGTGCAAGTCCTGTCACGGCAACATAGCAGATAGCACTAGTCCACCATCGAAGCCGGAGATCAAGCTGACGATGGCTCGTTGCATTGATTGCCACAAGTCTCGTCGAGTCAGCACCGACTGCCTGGCATGTCATAGGTGAAAGCAAAGACGATGCAAGCCATGAATCGAAGAGAATGGATCAAGCTCACGGCCGGTGCTGTTTCCGGCCTTGCGTTGTCCTCGTGCACGGACAGAAAGCTTGTGCCGATCACAAGCTTCGAAGAGGACTGGCCAGACTACGCCGAGAAGTGGATCGCTTCGGCTTGTATGCAGTGCGAGGGCGGCTGCGGAGTTTTGGCAAGAGTTGTTGACGGCGGCGTGGTTAAGCTCGAAGGGAATCCTCTGCATCCGATTAATCGCGGGCGGCTTTGTCCTCTCGGCCAAGCCGCGCCTCAATTGTTGTACAACCCCGACAGGATCAAGACGCCGATGAAGAGAGTCGGCGGCAAAGGGGCGAACAAGTGGGTGAAGTTGAGCTGGGATGAAGCGATTCAGACTATAGCCGACAACCTCACTGATCTTCGGCAAAAAGGTGAGCCTCAGTCGCTCGTGGTATTCGATGGAGCGCGACGTGGACTGATGCAAAATCTTGTGCAGCGCTTTTGTGACGCGTACGGCACTCCCAATCACATCAACACGAATCAACCGGATGGCATGACGCTGGCTCACGATCTCGCGCAGGGGTTGCGGGAGCCTTTCGCCTACGAATTCGAGAAGACCGAATATGTTCTGTCATTCGGCTGCGGGTTACTCGATGGGTGGCGTTCGCCGGTTGGCGTCGCTCGCGCTTACGGTTATCTGAGGCAGGAGAGACCCGGCGCTAAAGCAAAGATCGTTCAAGTAGAGCGACGTTTCTCAACAACCGCCGCAAGAGCAGACGAGTGGGTTCCTATCAATCCCGGGACCGAGGGCGCGCTTGCGCTCGGGATCGCCTACGTGCTCATCAGAGAAGACCTGTACGACCTCGAGTTCGTTCGAGAATACACTCTCGGGTTTGATGATTGGAAAGACGAGCAAGGGGTAACCCATATGGGCTTCAAGACGCTGGTACTCAGAGACTATCGCCCTGACGACGTCTCGGGAGTCACCGGCGTCGCGGTTGACACGATTATCAGGCTTGCAAAGGAATTCGCTCACAGTAAGCCAGGCGTAGCCATCGCCGATGCAAACGCTACCAGCTTCTCGAATGGAACATATACCGCTTTATCCATACACGCGTTGAACGCGCTTAAAGGAAACATCGACCTGCCCGGCGGAGTGCTCGCCGAAGAGCCGGTGCCGTTCAAGCCATTGCCCGAGATCAAACCCGATGCGGTAGCCGAACGAGGCGTCACCATGCCGCGTATCGACTCCGGCCAAGGCACGACGCTGGGTCTCTTGGCGAGTCCTCTCGAGATGGCCGCAGCCAACATCGTAAGTACCAAGCCCTATCCTGTACGCGTTGCCTTCTTCTACAACAGCAACCCTCTCTTCTCTACCGTACTCGAGTCGCGTTTGGGCCAGGCGCTCGACAGTGTTCCGCTGGTTGTCAGCTTCTCATCGTTTCTGGACGAGACGGCTCAACACGCCGATCTGATTCTTCCGGATCATTCGTTCCTCGAGAAGTGGCAGGACTCAATCGCACCACCGCTTTCGGGAACGCCAGTGCTGAGTATCGCCCAACCGGTTATCGACCCGCTTTACGACACGATGCACACGGGAGATTTCTTACTAAAGCTCGGCGCGGCGATAGGCGGCACCGTCGCTGACGCTTTAGCCTGGGGCGACTTCAAAGAGTTGCTCAAGTTTTCAGTCGAGGGCATCTACGAGGCTGAACGGGGGGCGGTATTCAGCGAGCTATCCGACGAAGCCTATCTGCGAGAGATGCAGCAGCGGGGCTGGGCGACGAACGAGTTCTCCAGCTACGACGAGTTCTGGGAACAACTGGTCGCAAAGGGAGGATGGTCGGGTCTGTACCATTCCTACGGCAGGTGGGGAAAGGTGCTGAATACACCTTCTCACAAGTTTGAGTTCTATTCGCAGAGACTCAAGGGCGAGTTGGAGACGCGTGCTCGCCTCAACGGGAAGAGCGTCGATGGCGTTCTCGAAGATCTGAGCGTTGAGTCGCGCGGAGACACGGCCCTTCTGCCGCACTTTGAGCCGATCAAAACGCGAGTGTCCGATAGCGATTACCCGTTCTTCTTAAACCCGTTCAATTCTCTCGCGCTGGCTTCCGCGACTGCCGCGAACTTGCCATGGATTCAGGAAACCGCCGGCGACCACGTTGGCGTCAAGTGGGACTCGTGGGCCGAGATCAATCCGGCAACAGCAGCGGAGCTCGGCATCGAGGACGGCGAATCGATTTGGATCGAGTCCCAACGCGGAAGACTGAAGACAAAGGCGAAGTTGCATCCGGGCTCGATGCCTAGTGTGGTCAGCGTTCCGTCGGGGCTAGGGCACAAAGCGCTTGGCCGTTGGGCGAAAGATAGAGGATCGAATCCCAACTCAATCATCGACGTCGATCACGACGGCCTGAGCGGACTGCCGGTGTGGTTTTCAACGAGAGTGAAGATCTACAAAGCGTAGCGGATTCGTTAGCGGAGAATTGCTAATGCCAAAGTGGGCAATGGTCATAGATCTGGATAAGTGCACCGGCTGCGAGGCGTGCGTCGTCGCGTGCAAGGCCGAGAACAACATCCCCTTCTCCGACCCCGAACAAGCTGCGCTCGGCCGCTCAATCGGTTGGATCGAAGTGATGACGATGATCGAAGGCGAGTACCCGCAGGTTAAGACGCGCTTCATTCCCCGGCCGTGCATGCAATGCGACAATCCGCCGTGCACCAAGGTGTGCCCCGTCTTTGCGACCTACAAAAACGAAGACGGATTAGTAGCACAGATATACGAGCGCTGCATCGGCTGTCGCTACTGTACAAATGCTTGCCCGTACACGGTCAAATACTTCAACTGGTTCGAGCCGAGTTGGCCCACCGAGATGCAACGATCCTTGAACCCGGACGTGTCCACAAGGTCGAAAGGCGTCGTTGAGAAGTGCACCTTTTGCCATCATCGTCTTCAGAAAGCTAAGGAAGTGGCGAAGGCCGAGAAGCGGGACCTTCGGGAAGGCGATTATGTGCCGGCCTGCGTTCAAACCTGCCCCGCAGCGGCGATGTATTTTGGCGATCTCGACGACCCGCAGAGCAAGGTTAGGGAGCTGTCGAAAAACTCGCGGGCCTTCAAGCTGCTCGAGGATCTCGGCACCGAGCCGAAGGTTATCTATCTGACCGAGGGAGACTGGTATGGAGCGCGCAAGAGTTAGAGGGATGAACCTGAACCCGTTTTCCAAGGCCCGGCAAGACGTAGACGAGTCGCCCTCGCTTGATGTCGAGCGAGACGGGAAGCTGTTCGCTCCAGTTCTCCGGGCGGGCCGTCCCTTCTACGTGACCGTTGGCATCCTGTCGGCAATTGTGCTCTGGGCCGTGTTCGCCTTTTTAACTCAATATCGTGATGGTCTCGGAGTCACCGGCTTGAATAGGCC
>JBGQGO010000191.1:0-9488 GCA_041497455.1 Blastocatellia bacterium
CACCGCTGCCCTGAACTCCGTTGCCCGTGAATCCATTCTTAGCTTGCATACCGTAAACACCACGGAAAGGAGATCGAACAATATGCCTATCTATGTAACACTTCTCAAAAACACGGCGAAGGGCGCCACGGAAATCAAGGACTTTGGAAATGCTGTTGAAGAAGCAGCAGGTTGGATCGCGCGCGACGGCGGCAAGATCCTCGGCGCTTATGCTCTTCAAGGCAACTATGATTTTCTCTGGATCACCGAGTACCCCGACGGGACGGGAATCGGAAAGTCGCTGCTATCGGCGGCGGCCAGAGGATTGGTCGTTACTGAAACCCTGGAAGCCCTCCCGATCGATAAGTTTGTAGCGCTGTTGAACTCACCGGCGATGACCGAGCGATTCGGACAGATCAAGTCGTAAGGGCGCTGACCGAGGTTCCTCGTTCAAACCAGCGCGATCTTGCACACCGCACATCTGCAATGCAAGACTGGCGTCTATGCGCGCAGTCGTGCAGCGAGTAACTGACGCCCGCGTTGAAGTCGCCGGCGAAACTGTCGGCGAAATCGGCGCGGGGTTTCTCGTATTGTTGGGTATCGCCCGCGACGATGCGAACACGGATGCCGATTATCTCGCGGAGAAGATCGTCAACTTGCGCGTATTCGACGATGACGAAGGGAAGATGAATCGCTCGCTTCAGGAAACGGGCGGAGCGATGCTGGTGGTCTCGCAGTTCACGCTGTATGGCGACGTGCGCCGCGGACGGCGCCCTTCTTACAGCGATGCTGCAGAACCCGAGAAGGCAAGCGAGCTTTACGAATACTTCGTGGAACGAGTGCGATCCCTCGGCATGAAAGTCGAGACGGGCGTATTTCAAGCGACGATGAAGGTGAGCCTGGTCAACGATGGGCCGGTGACCATATTGCTCGACAGTCGAAAGCTCTTCTGAATCCAGTGGATTAGTAACGCAGGGCCGAGGTGGGGTCGCGACGTTCCAGCGACCCCGTCGGCGTGTAGGAGAGAATGAACTCAACTTACGCGGGTGTCTTTTCGAGTTTCTCAAGCCGGTCTTCGAGATCGTGCTGATCAACTCGATATCCAACAACGTCTGTGCTCAACTGTCCAATCGTCCGCTCGATCCGCCTTCGTAAGTGTCTAAGCTCCGTGTCAATGGCGTCGAAGCGTTCGAGCTTGAGCTCTATCGCATCGAGACGCCCTTCTATCGCATCAAGACGCGCTCCTTGCCTGCGTTGCTCAGTTTCGATCGCATCAAGACGCCCTTCTATCGCATCAAGACGCCCTTTGATCGCATTAAGACGCCCTGCGATCGCATCAAGGCGCCTGCCGTGATTCTCTTGTTCGGCTATTACCGTATCGAGCCGGGAAACCACAACTTCCCACATCGGGGTTGTATCGCGCAGCCTGGCCTCAACCTTTGCATCAAGAGCCTCAATCTTTTGATCGAGAGCTTTGACTAGCCCGAACAAGCCTCGCATGTCTCGACGCACGGCGTGGAGCAGTGCGTCTCCCACCAGCGATCCATCGTCCTCGGTTAACCTCTTTGTATCGTTTTCGTCGCTCATCGGAACCTCCGGATTCATGGTTTTTACACATTACCCAGGAAGTTTGACGATCCTTACTCTCTCTGACACAAACGAGCAGCAAAAAGCAATCGCCCTCCGCTGCTCGTTGATTCTCTAGGCCTGCGCGCCGCCCGGGACAGGGATGATCGGGTTGAGCACTGACGGCTTGGCTTCTGCCTTCGGCTTATCCTCGCGAGTCGGCGCCGGCTCATCGTCATCAAGAGGCAAGCCCGCAACCAGCCGTCGAATCTGAATCGAGTCCAGCGACTCGCGTTCAAGAAGCGCTTCGGCCAACCGCACCAACGCGTCCTTATTCTCAAGAATGATCTGATGCGCGCGGTTGTACTGATCAACTATCAAGCGATTCACCTCTTGATCGATCTTGATAGCGGTGTCCTCGCTGTAGTCTTGATGCTGCGCGATCTCGCGACCCAAAAAGATCTGCTCTTCCTTCTTGCCATAAGTGATCGGTCCGAGGCTCGACATTCCAAACTCACACACCATCTTGCGCGCGAGCTCGGTTGCTTTCTCGATGTCGTTTGCCGCGCCGGTAGTCATGTGATTCAAGAAAATCTCTTCGGCTATTCGACCACCCATCATTATCGCGATCTGACCCTCGAGGTAGTCTCGTGTGTGCGAGTAGCGGTCGCCTTCGGGCAATTGCATCGTGACGCCCAGCGCCATGCCTCGCGGAATGATCGAGACCTTGTGAATCGGGTCGGCGTTCGGCACTTTGATGCCGACGAGCGTGTGACCGCCTTCGTGATAAGCGGTGTTGCGCTTCTCTTCGTTTGACATCACGATCGAGCGGCGCTCGGAGCCCATCAGCACTTTGTCCTTCGCCCACTCGAAGTCCTTCATCGAGACTGCCTTCTTGTTGTAGCGCGCGGCGCTCAACGCAGCTTCGTTGACAAGGTTCGCCAGATCGGCGCCGGTGAAGCCCGGCGTGCTGCGAGCCACAACGTTTATGTCAACGTCGTCGCCCAGCGGAATCTTCCGGGTGTGAACTGCCAGTATGCCTTCGCGCCCTTTCACGTCAGGGCGCTGCACCACGACTCGGCGGTCGAAGCGTCCCGGACGAAGCAGCGCGGGGTCGAGCACATCCGGCCGATTAGTCGAAGCGATCAAGATGACTCCGTCGTTTGATTCGAAGCCGTCCATCTCAACCAGCAACTGGTTCAAGGTCTGTTCGCGCTCGTCGTGCCCGCCTCCGAGCCCTGCCCCTCGATGACGGCCGACCGCGTCGATCTCATCTATGAAGATTATGCACGGCGCGTTCTTCTTGCCTTGCTCGAACAGATCTCGCACGCGGCTTGCACCAACGCCGACAAACATCTCAACAAAGTCAGACCCGGAGATTGAAAAGAACGGTACGTTAGCTTCGCCGGCGATCGCGCGAGCAAGCAGCGTCTTGCCTGTGCCGGGCGGGCCCATCATCAACACGCCCTTGGGGATTCGCCCGCCGAGCTTTTGAAACTTCTGCGGCTCTTTCAGGAACTCGATGATCTCTTGCAGCTCTTCCTTGGCCTCTTCGACTCCGGCCACGTCTTTGAAGGTCACGCGTTTCTGCTGATTGCTTAAGAGCTTCGCACGAGACTTGCCGAACGACAGCGCCTTGTTGCCGCCAGATTGCATCTGCCGCATCATGAAAATCCACAGGCCGATGAACACAAGCAGCGGTGCGTAGCTTATCAGGCCGATCAGCCACTGGCTGGAGGAAGCACTCTTGAACGAGACCTCGGGTACGCCATTATCCCTCAGTGTCTTAGCGACGTCTGCCTGAGCGAATTCGTTGGGTAGTTCGGTGGTGAAAGACTCGCCCGAGACCAACTCGCCCTTGATTCCGTGCCCCTCTTCGAGTTCGGCCTTCTTGACTTGCGACGGCTTTTGCTGGGCCTTTTCCAGCAGCGCGGAGTAGCTCAGCTTCGTTTCCTTCGGGGTGTTCCTGCCCGAGAAGACCTGGTAGAGAAGAAATGCGCCACCAATGATAAGAACCCAAAATACTATCTGCCTGACCGTAGAGTTCACTTGAAACCTCCAATTAAAACGAGCGCCGTGACGGCTGAAGAAATTCTAACTTACACCACTATGATGCGCAATGACGGGGGAATTGCGAATTTCGAATTGCGGATTGCGAATTGACTAACGCGATTCGCAGTCCGCATCAGAAATTCGCAATTCGAAATTCGCAATTCCCTACTCATCCATCACTGCTAGATACGGAAGCTGGCGATATTGGTTCTGGATTCCTAGCCCATACCCGAACACAAAGCCATCGTCCATCTGAAACGCTACGAAGTCTGGCTTCACGTCTACTCGCCGCTCCCCAGGTTTATCTACGAGTACGCAGGTGCGCAAGGATTTCACGCCGCGCGTCGCAAGGTGCTCGCTGATGTAGTCGAGCGTCACGCCCGTCGCAACGACCGCGCCGACTAGCAGTATGTCCCGTCCGCGAGGATCAAATTCACTGGTGAACATGACTTCGCTCTGACCGCCGTGCCGGTGACGGGTTACCTTCATGAAGCAGCAGTTGATCGGGATGTCGAGCGCGCGAACCAGGTCGGCCAGAAAAACGAAGGCGTCGTCAAGTATCCCAACGATCGTCAACTCGCCAGCCGGAGCGCCGGCGCGAATCTCACCAGCAAGCTGGCCTATGCGCTCTTGTATTTCTTCTCTTGATCGTACTACTCGGAGAGTCTTTTCCATTGTAGCTCCTCGGGCGCGGATTCCCCGGGCGGAAATCAGATGAATGAAGCGCGCACTATGGCAAGGCTTTGTGTCTCGTCATGCGCGGCAAACTCCAAGGCTGGGGGCAGACTCGGCGACCAGATGTATGCGCCGTCCGGGGTCGTCACTAAAGGCCAGGTCGCGCGGCGGCTGGATGGGATTCTATGGTCAATCATTAAGTTTTTCAACTTTATTGTTCGCCGCTGGCCGATGACGTGAGCGCGCTCGCCGCGGAGTCGCGGCCTGATGACCAGGTGCTCCGGCAAAGCGCGATCATCGAGCGCAACCGTCATCCAGTCTCTTCCGGTCAACTGCTTTTCTTGTCGTGTCCCTTCGATTACCGACTCCAGCAGCTCAACGGGCAAGCCTCGCTGGAGTGTAAGTGCGAAACCGCCTGCTTCAACATTCAGGCACTCCGAGCTGATCGCCGCTTGATACGTCGCTTCTTTGATCCCGATGGGCTTAAGGACGAGAGCGTCGAACTCGCGCCATACCTCTAGCGAACCAGGCAGAGCGATATGCTTGCCGCTTGCCTTCTGCGCCAGTAGCGCTTCGACCGCCGCGACGTGCGCTGAAGTGGCTTCGCAGCCGGCTTTGCGCTCCTCACGAGTAGCACCCGCGCGCGTCAGCCGGATGGCTTCGATTATCATCCTGCGCCGCATCCCAACTGGCTGTTCCAGCAGCGCCGTGACCGAGTAAGCGGCGATGCTTCCATCAACACAACGCCGCCAGGCGTCTGATGCAAGCCGGGCATTCCTGAGCAACGAGAATGCGAGACCTTCCAACACATCTTGATCGCCGGCAATGTTCTCGGCCGCCCTTGAGACCGATTCGACGACTCGCGGATTGATCGTGGCGAGCGCTGGAAGTACGTCGTTACGTATTCGATTGCGAGTGTAGTGCAAGCTAAGATTGGTCGCGTCGGTTCGGAACTCGAGGCCGCGCTCTCTACAATACGACTCGACTTCTACGCGTGTGATGCACAGCAGCGGACGAATGAGGAGAGGCGAAGGGGAGACGAGGAGCTGAGGAGCAGAGGAGCAGAGGGGCTGAGGAGCAGAGGTGCTTCCCTTCCCCTCCGCCCCTCCGCCCCTCTGCTCCTCTGCTCCCTCACTCGAAAAGGTATGGGCTCGAGCAACCGGGCGCATCGCCGCGAGCCCACGCAGTCCAGCGCCACGAATCAGCCGCATAAGAAAGGTCTCAGCTTGATCGGTCATTGTGTGTCCGACAGCGATGCGATCGCAGCCCGCTTCATTAGCGGTAGCCAGCAGGAAGTCGTAACGAATCTCTCGCGCGATCTCCTCGATGCCGCGACCCAAAGCCTGCGCGGCCGCGCGAACATCGACTGAGCTAATTGTTATCTGAAGCCCGAGCCGGTTGGCTAACGCGCGCACGAACTCCGCGTCTTCGGCGGACTCGCGGCCTCGCAGCATGTGATCGAGATGAGCAACGTGGAGATGGGGGATGGGAGATAGGGGTTGGGGCTTGCAAAAAAGCGCGGGAGCAGAGGGGCAGAGGGGCAGAGGCGATTCCGCGCTCCCCAGCTCCTCTGCTCCTCCGCCCCTTTGCTCTTCTCTAACTCCTGACCCCCAACCCCTAACCCCCGGTTTAAGGCGCATGAGCATATCGAGCAAGGCAACGGAATCAGGCCCGCCCGACACAGCGGCCAATATACCGCGTGTTTCATCGAGCATCGCATGCCGCTTAATGTACCCGTTTACTTTTTGAAGAGGACTCTTCACCGCTCAGAAGGTTGGCACGCCACAGCGGTTGGGGCAAGGAGTGCGAGAAAGAACCGACCTGGGATTCTCCGCCGAGACCGCTGCTCGTTCATTTCGCGCGATCGCTTCCAACCTCAACGTACTCCCAATGCCACGGCTCGTAGAAGTAGGGTTGAAAACCAAAGCGGGCGGCATTCTTCACCAGCCAGCGATAGACGGCGCTCTGAGTTTGCAGCGCGCGGTTCTCGTCCTTGGTGCTTACCGGCTCGCCGCCAACGTAAAGATCGAGCGCCCGCCCCGTGAAGTGAGGGCTGTTGATCGCAAGCCCCGCGCGCCCGCTGTTGGGAGATTGCCGCCTGAGTTGCTCCTGATGCTCTCGCGAGCGAAACGCTGAGATGACCTTCAGAAGCTTCTCGTTCGAAGCGAGCTGACCGTCGCCGCCCACCTGAAGCCCGAGTGATGAATCAGCAGCGGCAGCCGCGACCATTCGTTTATAAGCGGCAAAGGTCTCGCGTTCGGCGCTTCGAAGCTCTACGGCGCGCGTAGGGTCGTAGCAGTCCGAGATAGGAATCGTGACCAGTTGGTCCGGAGTGGGATCAGGCCGGCCAGCGACTCTCCGAGACTGAAACCTCGATACCATTTGCGACCACGTCTCGCTGTCTAACACGCCGGCCGGTTCGATGCCATTCCCTTTCTGCCAGAGCGATAGCCGCATAGCAAACTCGCTCGCCGCGGCGTTGGCGCCGGCGCCAATCAGATTGCTGATCAGCGGTGTGTAAAGATTCCAGCCGCGCTGGAGCTTGCCCCCAAAACTCCACTCGAGGCTGGTCTGAAGCTGCGCGTTGCTACTGGCGGCCGCGTCAAACGCTGCGAGGTTGACGCCCTTGAAACCAGCTCCAGGAGCCGCTTTCGCGGGAGCGGATAATCTCACAACGTCACCGCTGGCGCCGGCTTGACGGGGCTCACTGGCCGATGTCCGCTCGGGTCTGTTCTGCGCGCGGCTTCCGGCGCCCCTTGATTGGACGCCGACGACCACAAGCACACATGCGAACACGAGAAGAACGCCGATGTGCGTGGACTTGTAAGACATCATCGTCACTTCGATCCTTGAAAGGCGCGCCGCCATACTAACCCACTGGCGCAGCGCTGCTCAATAACAAACACGAGGCCCCAACATCTACCATTCTCGAACCGGCGTATCAGCCCCGAACAATCCCTCGCGTACATAGAGCGCGGAATAAGGCTGCGCGGATTGATCCGGAGTCAACAAGCCGAGCTGTTCCAAACTTGGCGCCTGCACGTTGTGAACCCGAGCAGAGACGGCGTCTAACCCCGGTTGGTCGACGTCAATCCTAAACATGCCGCCGCCCGCGCCCGCATAGCCAACAAGTCTCTGGGTTATGAATTGCGGCGTCACCTGCCCATCCAACGCACTCGCTACATCGTTCTGGTCAATCATCGCCTCGGCCTGAAGCCCGGCTGATCTGACCGTGTAACCCAGCAACCCGGCAGCGCCCGGCGAGGTCGCTATGTCGATGTCTTCGTAGTGAACAGGCATGCTCATGAAGCTGGTTAGCGCCGTGACCATTCGCGAGTTGACCCTCATCTGGAGGAAGCAGACCGCCGGAACCTCGCCCGCTCTCACATACGCCCGATAGTTCACCTGTTGGAAGCTCAAACTGGGCAGAGGGAGAACGCCCGAACGCACTTCAGTCACGTGAAAACTAACCGCCGACACAAACGCGACCACCCGGCCGTTGGAGTCAGTCTTCGTGTCGAGCTCCAGCCGCTCGTCGACCAGCTTGCGCACAACCTCAGGCTCGACGGCCCAGGTAATGAAAAGCATATCCCGCATTACCATTTGTAATTGCTTGTTGGTTGTCATTGAAACAGGAGTATGAACGCCTCAAGCGCCGATCACAACCCATCGGAGCTTTGTAGCCCGCTGATTTGTGTTGTAGGCTAAGGCGCATGAAACAAACGCCGCGCGTTTTGATTATGTTGTTTCTTGGTGCGAGCTTCGCGATACAGATGGCGTGCGCCACCGCTCCGCCCGCCAACACCAATCAGCCGAGCGTCAACGCCAACGCTACGCCATCCAACTCCTCGCAGACCAAGCTCTCTGAGCAACCAAATAAGAGCACGACCGGAACTATCGAGGTCAGCTCGGTCCCGCCTGGAGCGCGGGTGCTCCTGATCTCTACCGGCGGCGACACAGCGGGCGAGCCTCAATCGAAAGGTGCGACTCCTGCCACGATCACCGGGGTCCAGCCAGGCAAGTACACCGTTGATCTTGAAAAAGCGGGGTACAGGTTCTTTCAGAAAGACATCACGGTCAAGAAAGGCTCGACCGTTAAGATTAGCGCCACGCTCAAGAAGCAGTGACCGAACCGCGTTTAGAAGATCGCCCCGACTCAGCGAGTTTAGGGTCGGCTCACACTCACAACAGAATCAGCACAGGGGTCGCCTCCTGGAAGCCTTAGGCTGGCGCCGCGGGTTCCCTTTCGCACTTAAAGAAATTTAGCTCACTTACCCCACGAACTATTGACACGCACGCGACATCGTTGGTAGGCTAGCGCCCATCCCAGAATCGCGTTTATCTTTTGCTCGAGAGTGTGAGACGCGCTCGGGCAGTTAGTTGGTCACCAGGAGAAAAGGAGGTTGCTCAATGAAGACTTTCGGTTTGTTTAGCCGCTTCGCTGTTCTGACGCTGGCTGTTTGCATGCTTACCATTGGCCCGTCGCTGTACGCCGACGGCGGAGCCAACCATCAGGTATCTAACCCACATTTCGGTGTGTCGGGCGGCAACGTCAACGACATAACCAAGCGGTTTTGCTGTAGCGGAACGCTAGGCTCGCTCGTCACCGCCGGCGGCGTTAACTACATCCTAAGCAACAACCACGTGCTGGCGCGCGGGGATCAGGCGGCAGTAGGAGAAGACATCTCGCAACCAGGCCGCATAGACGTCAACTGCCAGCTCCCTCCCATCGTCGCCGACTTCACCAAGGCGTCACCGCTCGGATCAAACGTCGATGCGGCCCTTGCGCAGTTGCGGCCAGGCACGATGGACACCAGCGGATTCATTGAGGACATCGGCACGATCAGCAGCACGGTTAAGGCTCCAACTGTCGGGCTGGCGGTGGCAAAAAGTGGCCGCACCACTGGCTTTACCACCGCGTCCATCGCCTCGATCAACACCAGCGTGAGCGTTCAATATCAAAAGAGTTGCGGCTCTGGTAAGAAGTTTGTGGTTTCTTACACCAATCAGGTCGTGATCAACAGCAGCACCTTCAGCGCCGGCGGCGACTCAGGCTCGCTGATCGTGTCCAACAACAGCGCCACCTGCCATCAGCCCGTCGCGTTGTTGTTCGCGGGCAGCAGCACGTCGACCATCGCCAATCCGATTGGCTTGGTGCTTACAAGGCTTTCGACTGCGCTTGGAAGCACAGTAAGCTTCGTGGGCTCCACCTGCAC
>JBGQGO010000192.1:0-9465 GCA_041497455.1 Blastocatellia bacterium
CGTGCCTGAAGGTATGCCGCTCAGATGATTCAGAGTGGCCTGGTTGACGATTTCGTTTCTGACCGTAGCCGGGGATGCGGTCGGGTTGCTTTGCAAGAACCGCGCGGCGACGCCGGCTACGTGGGGAGTCGCCATCGAAGTTCCGCTCAGCGTGGCGGTAGCCGTGTCGCTGGTGTTGTAAGACGACAGAATGCTCGACCCCGGCGCAAAGATATCAACCACGCTGCCGAAGTTTGAGAACGACGAGCGGGCGTCGGTTATTGTGGACGAACCTACGGTGATGGCCGCGGCCACGCGCGCCGGCGAAGAGTTAGAGGCGTTCGTATTCGAGTTCCCAGCCGCAATCGCGTAGGTGACACCCGAATTGATCGAGTTGTTCACTGCCGTATCAAGCGCGGTGGAAACGCCTCCGCCAAGGCTCATGTTAGCCACCGCCGGACTGATGTGGTTCGCGGTCACCCAATCGACCCCCGCTATCACTCCGGAGTTGGTCCCTGAGCCGCTGCAATTCAGCACGCGCACGGCGAACAGGCGGACACTCTTGGCGACACCGTAGGTCGATCCGCCGACGGTTCCACTGACATGCGTGCCGTGACCGTGGCAGTCATTTGTGTTCTGGCCATCGCCCACCGCGTCGAAGCCGATGAAAGCGCGGCCTCCGAACTGGGTGTGCGTTCGCCGAATCCCCGTGTCGATGATGTAAACGTTCACACCGGAACCCGTCGTCGTATACGCGTAGGTAGCGCTGAGCGGCAAGTCACGCTGTCCGATGCGGTCGAGGCCCCAAGGCGGATTGTTCTGCGTCACAGTCGCCTCCATGACCTGATCTTCTTCGACGAAACTGACGCGCGGGTCATCACTCAGTTCCAAGGCTTGCTCTTCCGACATTTCGGCGGAGAAGCCGTTGATCGCGTATGCATAGATGTTCGTAGCTACGCCACCGTAGGCACGTGTCAGATCGCTGGTCTTCCTGGCGGCGGAGAAAAGGTCCCCGGCCTTGCCTGCTGCATCCGCGTCCAGCACCACAATGTAGTGGCCTGGTATGGCGCCCTTGCCCGTGCGGACAAACTTGTCTGTGTCACCTGCCGAGCGGCCACGTTGAAATTCCTGTTGGTTGGCCTGAGCCGGCATCAGCGCAACCGCCGCCATACAAACGACGATCAAAATTACCAACGCGAGACTTCTTTTCATGATTTCCTCCTCTAGCTTAGTTTGTTTGGTTAGTCTATTGGCGCCGGGATGCAACTCCCGGCACATCGTGAACCCGGAGATTCGGACTCATCTCCGGTGGACATCGGCTCGAGTGTCAACGCAGCACGAACTCTGAAACACTCGAGCCGCAATTTGGGCCTGCCACCCAGTTACAAGGCCATAGCTAAGCAAAGAATCAAAAGAAACGCCGGTACCGCGAACGCTACAGATCAAGATGGCCCGTCTGTTTCGTCGGAAGTTGCCTCGACTCGCAGACGCCAACCCAGGGCGCTAAGCGTCCGCGAGATAGAATCACGTCACCGAAAGAACGGAACTAATGCCCAAACATCACCGCGAGGGTGGGCTACGGGACTGCGTTAAATGAATCGAAAAAAGCGAACTCAAGCTCGGGGCGGCGATGAATCTAACAACAATCTTTGGGGATGTCAATAACTGCGAGAGGCATGGGTGCGAAAGGCACTCAGGAATCGCCAGGGGTCGAGCAATGGTTTCTCACCTTTCGATAGACGAAACGAACCGTCCCCTCTGGCCGTCCACTCTGTCATCGCACCGGTCAGGGGTCAGGCGTGCAATTTGCAATTTGCTACATTCAAAAACATTCAAGAGAAAACATATTGGGTGCGCTTCGCGCGCTCCGGTCGAGCCGTTGTGAAACGCGGAGGTTTTCTTACGCTAGCATTAATCGCCTTCCCTTAGGCTCTGGAATGCTATCTCCAAATTCTTTCGCGGTATCGATCCATAGTTCAATTTGCCTAATTCACATTCTCCAATGCCTTTTCCGGCGTCTTGCCGTGAGCCATACATCCGGGGAGATCAGGAACTTCAGCGACGAATACCTTGTCCTCATTGCTCCAGTAAAGATTGATTTCGTATTTCTGCACTATGGCTACTCACCAAGATGATACTTATCAATGATACCTCTGACCTGCCGTACCTAAAGCTGGTTGTTCGTACTGAAAGGCCGCCTAGGATACTTTCTCTTGCAGCCAAAGGTTTACCAAAGTCTCGGCGGATACGCCTCGCGCGCGCGCGGCACGGCGCAGTTTCTGATATAGGCCACTGTCGAGTGATATCTGGTATGTGCGCCGCTTTATATCAACCTCGCATTGCACATCCTTCCAGGATTCTTCGTAATCGGCGAGGCTGTGCGCATCCCAGAATTCCACTGCGTCCTTGAGGCTATTGAACTGCTCTGGCAGCGGATCTCGCTGCTTCTTAACTTTACTTCTTGGCATAGCTCTTCTTCTCGCGTTCATCCATAAGCCGTACAGTGCTCGTCTGAGCCTGCTTTGAATCTTCTTTCAACTCCATCACGACTTTCTTAATCTTGCCGGTGAACTCAAAAGGTGACTGATAGCTCTCGGTAACCGGCGTTGAAGGATCGCGGCCTACGGTAAGACCTTCGCTCAGTCCGAACGTGATCGGCACCAGTCGTGCAATCTTCCCTTCGCCGACTCTCTTGTCATTAATGAAGAGAGCCGCCGTGCCACTGCTCGGACCCGCGCTCGTGAACTCGACCCGCAGCTTCACTGATCCTGCCGGCGCGGCTTCTATGGAAGTCACCGTGTACCGCTCGAGGCCAACCCAGTTGTAAGCGTAGCTCGGCCGCCCCTTCTGCATGAAGAAACTGAATCCACCAAACCGCCCCCCAAGCGCTAAGAGCACGCCTTCTGCGCCCCCCGGTGGAATCTCAACATCGGCCGTTATCGTGTACGAGCGTCCTCGGAAGTTCAGCATGTTGGCCCTGGGCACCGAGGTCATGCCTGGATAATAAGTAACGACCGTGCGCGGACGGTACAACCCCGGTTGCTCGAGCGAACGGATGACCCCGCGATCATCGAGCGGCAACACATTGTACCTTCCGGCTTCGCTCCACCAGCGCTCGATCATCTCGCGCAGCTTGCCGGGATTCTGCGCCGCTCTGTCGTTGCTCTCCGAAAAGTCCTCGGTTACGTTGTAAAGCTCCCACGGGTCCTTATCAAAGTCCTCGCCGCGCACGTGCATGGTGACCGCTTCCCACCCCTTGTAATAGATCGCACGATGGCCGAGCATCTCGTAATACTGAGTCTCACGGCGGCTCGGCGCCCTCGCATCGCTGAAGGTGTAAGCCAGACTCAGCCCGTCCATTGGCCGCTGATCCACGCCGTTTACAACGCGTGGTTGTTGAATCCCCAGCACCTCAAGCACGGTCGGCGTGATGTCAATCATGTGATGATACTGACTGCGAAGACCACCTTTGTCCTTGATCGTCTTCGGCCAGTGAACGATCATCGGATCGGTGATGCCGCCGGCGTGGGTCTCTTGCTTGTAGCGTCTGAACGGCGTGTTGCCGGCCATCGCCCAACCGAGCGGATAATGAGGATAAGTCATCGGTCCGCCCAACTCGTCGATCAGCTTCAGATTCATCTCGACGTTGTCGGGAATCTGATTGAAGTACAAGCTCTCGTTGAAAGTCCCGGTCTCGCGGCCCTCCTGACTCGCGCCGTTGTCGGAGACAACCACCAACAGAGTGTTCTCCATCAAGCTTCGCTCTTCGAGAAAGGCCAGCAACCGTCCGATGTTTTCATCACAGTGCGTCAGGAACCCGGCGAAGACCTCTTCCATCCGCACGTACAAACGGCGCTCGTCGTTCGTGAGTTCGCTCCAGGCCTTAACATCAGAGTTGCGCGGCGCAAGCTGAGTGGTCGGCGGCACGATCCCCATTTGCTTCTGCCGCGCGAGTGTTTCCTCTCGAACCTTGTCCCATCCCTTGTCGAACTTGCCTTTGTACATCTCGATGTACTTCTTGGCGACATGATGAGGAGCGTGGCCGGCGCCATAAGCCAGATTGAGAAAGAACGGCTTGTCTGGCGTGATCTGCTTTTGGCCGCCAATGAACTGCATCGCTCGATCGGTGAGGTCTTCGGTCAAGTGATAACCGGGCCGATTGGGCCGGTCTACGCGGTGATTGTCGTAGACCAAATCCGGAAACCATTGATTCGTCTCGCCGCCGAGAAAGCCATAAAAGCGTTCGAAGCCCATTCCAAGCGGCCAATGATCGTACGGTCCCGCGTCGCTTGTTTCGTCGGGCGGCGCCTGATGCCACTTGCCAACGTAGAACGTGCTGTAACCGGTCTGCTTCAATATCTCGGCAATAGTGGCCTGACTTCGCGGCATCCTGCCATCGTAGCCGGGATAGCCGGTCGCCGCTTCGGTTATCACGCCGAGATGATTGGTGTGATGGTTGTCACCCGTAAGCAAACAGGCGCGCGAGGGCGAGCAGAGCGACGTCGTGTGAAAGTTCGTGTAGCGCAATCCGCCCGCGGCGATCCGGTCAAGGTTCGGCGTTTGGATCTCCGAGCCGTAGCAGCCCAGTTGCGCGTAGCCGACATCATCGAGCACAAGGTATATGACATTCGGCGCACCTTTCGGCGCTTGAGGCGGAAGCTCCCACGCCGGCTTGGAGTCCTTGTACGTTCGACCAATGCTGCCGCGTTGGGGCTCCTGTTGCTCCGAGGCGGCCCGCGTGAAACCGTCACGAAGCACGAAGATACCCGAGATTGCGATCGCGATTGCCGCGAGCTTGAAAGTCGCGCGGATAGTCATCCTCATTCTGTTCATGTCATCTCCTCGTTGTGATAGTTGCTCGATCGGATGAGGCCGGGGCTCAGATTGTACAACGTCGCTACGGATTCTTCACACAACGAAATCCAGTATTCGATCCACCGCTGTCGATTGCGCCACGGCCTCGGCTCCCGACGAGATAACGCGAGCAGTATCGATCGCTACACAAGAACGATCCGCCCTTCTGCACGCGCTTGCGGACGCCGGGCTCGTGAGGATCGTAGCTATCGGGTGGGCCTTGGGGATTGCGAGCCGCCCCGTTCGCAGCAAGAGTCGCGAAATAATCGGGGCGATACCAATCGGCGCACCATTGCCAGACGTTACCGCCCATGTCATACAGGCCGAAGCCGTTAGCCGGAAAGGCGGTGACCGGCGACGTTCGCACATATCCGTCTTCCGCAAGGTTGTTCGAGGGGAACCGGCCTTGCCAGATGTTGGCTGCCCACGCACCGGCGGGCTTCAGATCGTCGCCCCACGCGTAACGGTTACGATCCAATCCGCCGCGCGCGGCAAACTCGAATTCCGCTTCGGTCGGCAACCGCTTCCCCGCCCACTTCGCATAAGCGGCCGCGTCCTCCCATGCGATATGCACTACCGGATGTTCGTCGCGGCCTTCTATCGTCGTGCCGGGACCTTCCGGGTGCTTCCAACTCGCGCCCGGCACGTACCCCCACCACTGCGTTATGTCATCAAGAGTCACATCCTTCGCGGGAGGAGTAAATACCGCCGAGCCGGCTACAAGCTTACTCGGATCCACTCCGGGATAATCCTTCGGATCCGGTTTACGTTCCGCGATCGTGAGGTAGCCGGTCGCCTTCACGAACTGCGCGAACTGAGCGTTCGTCACCGGCGTGCTGTCCATCCAGAAGCCATCCACACTAACCAGGTGCACGGGCTGCGTGTCGGGCATATCGCAGTCATCACAACCCATCCAAAAGGTTCCGCCGGGAATCCAGCCCATGCCATCGGGCGCCGCGCCCGGCGGGGTTGTGCTGTTTGTGCTGATCCGCGCGGCTGATTCGGCATCCGGCTGCTTTGCGCCTGAGCCGTGCCCGCCTGAGTGTTGCGCCGACTGCGTATCAACCTGAGGCCGTGCAAACCACTTGTTCTTGCCGAGTAAAATTGCGATTGCGGCGGCCAAAATGAGAACTGGAGCGACGCCGTAATACAGCCAGCGCGAGCGAGCCGATGACGCATTGGTTCTTTCACTCGCTGAGTGTCTCAAGTCCTTCACTCGTTCGTTGACCCTTCGAGAAGCAAGCGCTTGAGCTGATCAACCGATGCGTTGGGCGCAAACTCTCTCGCTCGAGCGACGAAGCCGGTCATATTCGCGACAGCGAAGCTTATGCCATTCAGATTGCGCTCGCGCGGCACGCCGGGAATATCGCGAGGGTATGCAGATGCGATGAACAACGGATCGTCGTCAGAGCGATTCACGTCATAGCGCTCACGCGCGCACTGCCAGTCTACAACAACACCGATCACCGATCGCAGACAACCGGGCAACGAAGGCTTGCCCGACATCTCGCGCGCCGCGACGAGCACAGTTCCCTTCTCTGCCGCGCGCGCTACAGCCTGCTCGATTACCTCACGATGCTCGATGTTCACCGTGCCCAGGCTAAGGTTGATCAAGTCGATCTGTTTCTCGACGCACCAATCGATCGCTTTGATGATCGCTTCGATGTTGGTCGTGAGCGCGCGATCGAAAACCTTGACGGCATAGAGTTGCGCATCCGGCGCTTTCTCGCGTATCGCGCCCGCCACCGCAGTGCCGTGACCGATGTAGTCGAGATAGTCGTTTCCAGAGTCCGCTTCACTAGATGATGTTCTCGCGCCGCCCGCCACACCGCCGACGTGAGGATGAGCCGGGTTGACTCCGCTATCGATGATGCCGACCTTAACGCCCCGGCCTGTGTAGCTAGCGAAGGGTTCACCCGGTAATGTGAGTCTCTCGATCGTGTCCACGAAATCCAGACCCCTATGAAGAATCCGTGTGAATCCGTCGAATCAGCGTCATCCGTGGTCTATTTCGTTTCGCCGGTTCGATAGACCACGGATGACGCTGATTCGACGGATTCACGCGGATCACTCGCTTCCTTCGGCGCGTATGAGAAGAGTCCAGCCAGGGCCTTGCCGCTCGCGAGCAACTCATCAGGCCGGCCCATCTCGATCACTCTTCCGTTGTCGATCACGATCACCCAATCAGCGCGCTCGATCAGAGAGAGCCGATGAGAAATTACCACGGTCGTACGGCCTCTCATCACCGACGCAAGCGCGGCAGCGATTGTCTGCTCCGTAATCGGATCGACCGACGCCGTCGGCTCGTCGAGAACCAGCACCGCCGGATCTCTCAGAAGCGCTCGCGCTAAGGCAATGCGCTGGCGCTCGCCCGCCGAAAACGCCTGCCCTCGCTCGCCTACCTGTGTGTCGTAGCCTTCCGGCAATGATCGAATGAAACTATCTATCGAGGCCGCTTGTGCAGCGCGAATGATTTCTTCGCGAGTCGCATCCGGCCGGCCGTACCTGATGTTCTCGGCCACGGATGCGTTGAACAAGAACGCGGTCTGCTCGACGAGAACAACTTCTCTGCGCAGATCGGCAAGCCGGACTTCGCGCAGATCGTGACCATCCAACCGAATTACGCCAGCTTGCGGGTCGTAGAATCGCAGCAACAAGTCGGCGACCGTCGATTTACCAACGCCGCTTGGGCCGGCGATCGCGCAGAGCAAACCTGCTGGAATCTTGAAGCTCACAGCGTCGAGCACAACAGTATCACGATCGTATTTCAGAGTGACGGTCTCGAATTCAATGTCGCCTTTGACGTGGTGAAGCTCCGCGGCGTCCGGCGCTTCGTTCACCTCGACGGGCGAGTCCAGTATCTCGAACACGCGATTCAATGACACTCGAGCAGTCGTCACGCTGGTGT
Organism: Blastocatellia bacterium; assembly: GCA_041497455.1. GTDB lineage: Bacteria > Acidobacteriota > Blastocatellia > UBA7656 > UBA7656 > Onstottus_A. The sequence goes on from JBGQGO010000192.1 coordinate 7,742, forward strand.
AGAGCCCCATCAGATTCTGCACCGGCGCAAGCAGCCGCATGTGATAAGCCATGAATGCGACGAGGGCTCCAATCGTCATCACGCCGTCGATGACAAGCTTGCCTCCGTAAAGAAACACAAGCGCCGTGCTGAGAGTGAGCACCGTTCCAGGCAGCGCGCCCGCAAAGAACGACACCAATTGCATCGAAAGCAGCGCGTCCACGAAGCTTTGATTCTTCTCCCGGAATCGAGCGACTTCGGCGTCCTGGGTGTTTGACGTGACGACCAGACGCATGCCCATCAAGGTTTCGATCAAGAAGCTGCCGATGTCCGCGCTGCGCTCGCGCATTAGCCGCGCGTTGCTGGTGAGCTTGGCGCGATAGTGCTTGAGCGCAACCACCGACACAGGAATAAGCAGTATGCTCAAGAGGAACAGCTTCCAATTGAGCAGGACCATTATCGCCACGCTGCCAACGAGAAAGATGAAATTGCTGATGGCCGCGAGCAGCGTGTCGGCGGCTACGCGTTGCACTTCGCTGATGTCGTTGTTCAGCCGTGAGACGATCTCTCCGAGTTTCGTGCGAGTGTAGAATCGCGGCGATAGCTTCTGCAGGTGCTCGTAGACCGCAAGCCTCATGTCGAACAAGACCGCCGCGGACACGGACACATAGCGATAGCTGCTAACAATGTTCAACGCGAACCCGAGCACCGTCACCACTACCATCAACGCGGCGACTGCCGTCAGCGCTCGCTTGTTTTTTCCAAGCAGCGCTTCGTCGATCAACAGCTTGGTTATGTATGGCTGAGCCAGACCGAGGAGGGTCGAGACCAAGCTTAGCGCAAGCACCAGCGTCAACCTGCGCCAATAAGGAATGATGTAAGCGAAGATCCGTCGATAGTCGTTGTTCATCTGAACTTTGCGTCTTTGCGTGTCTTTGCGTCTTTGCGCGAAACGAACCTAGCGCAAAGACGCAAAGGCGACGCAAAGACGCAAAGGACGCTAACACCCGTTACACTTCAACTTTGTAGTAACACATATAGCCTGAGTCGCAGTGCTCGCGGTCGCCGCGCAATGATTTCGCACGCTCGATCGTAACGAGTTTCTCCGAGCCGGCTCGCACCTGATCGACGATCGTGCGCACCATTCGCACGCTTGCCAGCTTCTTGAACGGCGAAGCTTCGCGGCCGACGATCTTCAGCGACGCGACTCCAATACGCTTAAAGTCATGAATGGCGCACAAGCCACACGGCCCGTACGGCAGGCCGTTTGGCGTTGAGCCGCAGCCGTTCCCGTTCACGTACCAAATCCATTCGCGATAGTCGGTCAGGTTTCTGCGCAGCCGTGAGTTCTGCCTGCGCGTAAGCTCGCGGCCCCCGCTGCGCTCGAACTCAGTATCCATCTCTGAGAGATTCGTGCAGAACGCGCCAACCGTGTGATGATGAGTCGTCGAGCAAAAGCCTTCCTCGAACGCGCACCCGTCGTTGAGCATGAAGACTTCGATTTCGACTTCATCGCGAACAGCGTTTGTGATTCTCTCAATCTCCAAAATCGTCAGGCTTCGAGGCAGAATGATTCTGCTTGGTCCGAACTGAAGAAGGAATCTGATCGCTTCGGCATTCAGCGTCGCCGCGACCGAGCTGACGTGCAGCGCTGCATTCAACTTCGCCTGCGAGAGCTGCATCAGCAGATTGATGTCCGTGACGATCAACGCATCGACGCCGGCTTCGCCATCGAGTCTCCGCGC
>JBGQGO010000193.1:0-9389 GCA_041497455.1 Blastocatellia bacterium
GATCTGCCTTGGAAGTTTCAGGTCTCGCTGGTTTCGCAGTTCCTCAGCCGTTCGCCAGTGGCTCCCACCATCGGTGGCCTTAGCAATACTGGTAATCTCGACACAACGGCCGGCGGGTATACATCGCTCCTGGGCGTCTTGGGCAAGGGCTACAGCGACTTCCTCAGCAACAGCGACCTTCAAAAGCTGGTTGGTCAGTACAATGGCTCTGTTGCCGGGACGCTGACGCCTGCTGGATTGGCAGGGATTGTCGCGAGTCAGAAATACCCGACGATTACGCTCCCGGCGAACTATCAACTCGGTGACGTCTTCTCTTCGCAGGACCTCCGCGTTCAGAAGACGATCACCCTCCACGAACGACTTCAGCTTCGCCTCATCGGTGAAGTCTTCAATGTCTTTAACGTGAGCAACGTGACGAACTTCGGCTTCAACCTCGCGGGAAGATTGTCGCTCACCGGAGAGCGACTCCCAAATGATACCTTCGGTTTGGCGAACCAGCGAGTTGGTCAAACGTTCGGCTCCGGCGGCCCTCGCGCGTTCCAGATTGCCGCGCGAATGTCGTTCTGACGTGTCCGGAGAGGCATCTGGCGGGCCGTGGTTGAGGCTCTTGGCGGCCCTTGAAGTAAGGCGTTACCCTTAGCGGAACCGGCCACTCGGCTGGTTCCGCTGTTTCTTTTTCTTTGGTCCCCGTGAGTGGCCAACCGCAAGGTTATCAATGATCGACTGCGAGTCGGTTTGCTCCTCGCCCGCGATTGACGCCCCCGGCAAAATCAACTTGACAATCCGGCCCGAAAAAATAATCATATGCAGGTCTTCTTAGATTCCTGGCTTTAAATTCATAGTATCGTTTATACAGGTTGGCTGGCGCGTGTCGGGGCGCCCTCAGAGGTGGTCGTCATATCTGGCCTTATGCGCACGACCGACATTCAGCGACTGTGGTCTGTCACTCCCATGCGACCATTGGCCGAATCAGGTCGGGTCTTTGGCCCACTCTGTCTATTGAACGGAGCCTGGATTGAAACTACCCGCTCACAGGAATTGAAAGGAGACAAGCATGCACAATAAGTTTAGACTCCTGCTGCTAGCACTTGCGCTTTTGACATTAGCGGCAAGGACGACCATCCCAGTTCTGGCGCAAAACCCAACAGGTTCGATCCGCGGAACGGTAACGGACCAAAACGGCGCTGTTGTCCTAAACGCCACTGTCACCGCCACGAGCAAGGCGACTGGCGACGTGAGAAAAGTCAGCACCGGCAGCGATGGGATTTACGCGATTGAGAATCTGCTGCCTGGTGAGTACGACGTTAAGGTCGAAGCGAAGGGCTTCGCAACGCAGAACATCACCTCTCTAGTGGTTCAGACCGGCAGCACTACTTCCGGCGATACCTCTCTGCGCGCAGGCGGCGCAGGGGAGGTCGTGGATGTGGTTGCAGAGGCGCCGGTCATCGACAAGCAGAACTTCAAGATCGACGGTGTAATCACTCGCCAGAAGATTGACGCCCTCCCGCTCAACGGGCGCAACTTCCTGCAGCTCGCGCTGCTCGAGCCCGGAGTGGCTGTCTCGGCTAGTAATCCCGGCGCTCAGAACAACCTGTTCAACGTATCAATCGGCGGAGCACCCTCGGCGCTTACACGATTGACAGTCGATGGCGGGAGCATTCTGGACCCGGTCTGCGGCGGTGCTGCGCAAAACTTTTCAACCGAGACGGTTCAAGAATTTCAGATCTCGACCTTCAACTTCGATCTGTCGACGGGCATTACGTCCGTCGGCGCTATAAATATCGTCTCTCGAACGGGAACCAATGACTTCCACGGAAACACCTTCCTCTATTTCCGGGACCATAGTCTTTCGGCAGTTCCCTCTCTCTTCCGGCCAAGCAAGACCTTCGATCCTTTCTTCCGCCGCTATCAATATGGCGGCGCGTTCGGCGGGCCCATCAAGAAGGACAAGATCTTCTTCTTCGGTAACGTTGAGAGACTGGATCAGACCTCGGCGGTATCTTCTTTCATCACCGGCGCTCCTCAGCTCGCTTTCTTCAACACAACCACTTCGAGTCCTTACAAACAAATCCTCGGGAACGTTCGTGTTGATGCGAAGCTGACTGAGAAGAATATGATGTTTGCGCGCTACAGCCATGACGACAACAACGTGTTTGCGCCGGATGCAGACAACACGCTGCCGTCTAACTGGCGCGTGAACAGCAACAATGACGACAACGCGTTGGTAGCGTTGACCACCGTTCTTACGCAGACGCTGGTTAACGACTTTCGTTTCAACTTTCAGCGAATCGTCAACAAGGAGTCCATTCCTACCTCGGCCGAATGCCCCGCGAGCAGCGTCGGGTGCATAGGGCTGGGTGGCGTCCAGCTCCGCGTGAATAACAGCAATCTGCGGCTGGGCGACACGGTCAACGCGCCTCAACAAAGAAACCTGAAGAGGTATCAGTTCAACGACAACCTTAGCTGGCAGAAGGGCGCTCACGCCTTGAAGTTTGGCGGAGAGTATGAACACAACTACGGCTTTGGCCTCTGGGCGTTCCTCGATCCTGCGCTGATAGTTGTGCACGACCCGCGTGACGCGATCGCCACCAACGCCGCTGTCAACGCATTCCTGCCGGCGGCAGTCAGGCCGCTGTACACGATCCCGGTACCGGCTGCGTTCACGACTACGGGCGGCCCGGTCACTCTGAGTGATTTGCTCAGTCTTCCGCTGGCTGTTGCGTTCATCGGAATCGGCGATCCGTCTCAACCGCCTCCGTTCCAGACCAGCATCGCGCGGCAGAGCAATCGCATGCGGTTCTACGGGCAAGACTCGTGGAAGATTAAGCCTAACTTCACGCTTAGCTTCGGGGCATCGTATGCCTACGAGACTAATCTTCAGAACCACGATCTCGCGAAACCCGCTTTGGTTACTCCGTTGATCGGAAGTACGGCTAAGCCGGGGAAAGATACCAATAACATTGCTCCCTCTCTGGGCTTCGCCTGGGACCTCGGCGGAAAAGGCAAGACGGTCATCCGAGGCGGCGCGGGCATCTATTACGACACGGTTCTCTTCGTCACCCGGCTGAGAGAACGCGCGACGATAGGCCCTGCTGGGAATGGCCGGTCGCAGCTTACGGGAGATTACTTCCAGAATTCGCTCGCGTTCACTCGAATTCCTGGTATCCCGGCTCCATTTAGTCTGATCAACCCGGCGGTCGGGACGGCCCTTAGCTTCACGACGATCCCAACCAAGTTCACGGGCGCCAACTTCCTGTCAGCGCTGACCAGTCAGTCTCCGCTGATCCAGGCGGGATTGGCGGCAGCCGGCGCCGCGGGATTCACGGGCATCGACTTCTTCAAGACCGGAACGGACATTCTTGACCCTAACCTTCAGCTTACGTTCTCCGAACAGATGAGTATTGGCATGCAGCATCAGTTTGGTGGCAACCTGTCAGTCTCGGCTGATTTCGTTCTTCGCAAGGGGGTACACTCGCTCTTCCAGAACGACTACAACGACTTTAAGAGAGTAGCCGCGCTTGGAGGGCCCAAGATTCCGAAGTGCGTGGGCGCCGCCGCGATCAACCCGGCGGCTCAGTGCTCGAACGGACCGATCAGTGTAATCCAGAGCGGTGGCCGTAGCGACTACCGGGCGCTTCTAGTCAAGGTAGACAAGCGCTTCTCGAGTCGGTTCCAATTCACCGCCAGTTATGCCCTGTCAAGCCTCACCGGTTTTTTCACCGGCGAGGATCTGACCGACTACTTTAGATTCCACGGTCCGCTCGACAACGACTCGAGGCACCGGCTGACCGTCAGCGGCGTTGTAAATCTGCCGTGGAACTTCCAGGCGTCGCTGATTGCAGTGTACGCAAGCAGTCCTCCGTTCAATGCCCGTATAGCCAGCACCAATGACCTCAATGGTGACGGGACCTTTAGCGACACGTTACCGGGACTCAAGATCAATGACCTCGGCCGTGGTACGGGGCGAAATGAGTTTTTCCAGTTAGTCAACCAATTCAATGCAACCCTGGCCGGCAAGCCAGACGCGCAGGGCGCTACTATCAAGACGTTGATTGTGCCAGCCAACTTCGCGTTCGGCGACAACTTCCAGTCGGAGGACATTCGAATAACTAAGACCTTCAAGTTCCGCGAACGATTCCAGGTTCAAGGATTCTTCGAGGTCTTTAACCTGTTCAACTTTGCCAACCTGACCGGTTTCGACAACAGTCTCACGTCCGGCAATTTCGGCACGCCGACGTCGCGCGCGGGTCAGAGCTTCGGAACTGGCGGACCGAGAACAATACAGTTGGGCGGCCGCTTCAGCTTCTAACGGCTGCCGCATCGCAAACGCCAACGAAGGGGAACGCGAGCACGCTCGCGTTCCCCTTTTTCATTCTGACTTATGATTCCTTCTTGCTTACTGACGTCAGCTTCGATTTGACGAGGACTAACTCTGGAAGGTCAGTGTCCGCTCTTTGCCAGTACTTCTCGGCGAGGGCGAACTCTTTGAGCGCGGTTGCCGAATCTCCCTTGTGCTCCGCGATGAGCGCGAGCGCGTAACGAGTTCCAGCATAGTTGGGATCGTGTTCGAGCATTTGGCGCGCGGTGTACTCCGCCAGTTGCCAATCTCCAGTCTCTCGAGCCATGCGAGCGATTCCTTCGAGCTTGAACAACGTCTGAACCCATTCGTCGGGGCCCTTCTCGAGCCGCAACTTTCTTTCGGCTTCTCTAAGCGCGATTCGTCCGTTTTCGGCTTTCCCAGTGCGAAGCAAGTATTCACCTTGAAGAACCTCGACGTACGGCGCAACGAACTGCGTGCGCGATGGGGATCCTTGCACTTCCCTTAAAGCTGCCTTCGCTTCCTCACCTGCTTCGGGAATGCGCTTCAACGAGAGCAACGCGTGACCCGCCATAACGTGGCCGATCGAGCGCACGATATCCCAGTGGCTGCCAATCAGAGTCTTCGAGGCCGCAAACGCTTCTTCGGGGCGACCCCGCAGCAACAAAAATGCCGGCCATTGTTTTTTGTTGAACTCGAGCGTGTCCTGTATCGAAGGAACCGAAAACGCTTTCTTCATCAACTCTTCCGCAAGCTTAATCCGCCCTTGATACTGATACGAAGTAGCAAGCAGATCGATGTTGTGTTCGTGGTGCCAGTCGAATTCCGAAGGAATGTTCTCGGTCTTGTAATACTCGGACTCGAGTTCATCGGCCTTCTTGAATTGAGCAATCGCATCCTCGATCCGGCCGACGCGTCGAAGATCGTGCCCATACATGTGATGGGCGTGCGGCACTGCTGGCGCGAGCCGCACGTAAGCCTCGGCGTGCTTCAAAGCTTCATCGATCCTCCCGATGTTTTCGTAGGAATGGATCAAGTAATGGTGCGCTGCCAGATGATCCGGCGATAGCTTAAGTGCTTTCTCGTAAAACCCTATCGAGGGCGCGCCGCCGTGTAGCCCGTGCCCCCCGGCATTTGCTTCCTCGGCATTTCCGCGGAGCAACCAGAGCTCGACATCGCCGGGATCGGCCGCGAGTGCATCGTCCATTGCCTTCTTGTAAGCGGCGAACTTCATCGAGTTGAACGGATCGGCGAACGCATCAAGCTGGCGCACGCGAAGCGCGATTCGTTGCCGCTCGCGAGGTCCAGCACCGGTTTCGAGCGTCACCGCTTGATCGACTGCCGCGCGGGCAGCGGCCGATATTCCCAATCCCGAAAACGCGCGACTCAAACCAACATATGCCAGCGCCAGCTTCGGATCGTAGCGAATCGTTTGATAGAACGAGCGCGCAGCTTCGATCCAAACATAAGAATGGAGATAAGAGAGGCCTTGATCGTAGAACGCCTGCGCTTCTTTGGAACTGGTTGTCACCGCTTCGTGCACCGAGCCAGCACCCGATCGAAGCGCGACAGGCCGCTTAAGCAACTCGATTGGTATCGACGGGGGCGGCGCGTGGTTCGAGTGATCCTCCTGAGCTTGCAGCAAGAGCGGGCTCGCTGCGACGAACAGAACAATCACTACAATACACCGTGCGTTTGAATACATTTCAATGAACCTCGACTACGCGCCTGTCCGCCCGGTTGTTCGCGTAAGGCGTGATGATCTTCGGATCCGGCGCGAGCGGCTGCACGCGGCCTCGCTCGTCGCGCGCGCGAGCGACTATCTCGTATTGACCGGCGCGATCTGGCTTCCATTCGTAAAACCACAACCTCCACGCAAACGGGGCCCGCTCATCTGCGAGACGAGCCGGTGTCCAGCTTCGGCCGCCGTCAAAGCTCAGATCAACAGCCGCAATTTCGGCGTCTCCACACCAGGCCGCGCCGGCGATTTGAACCGGCTTCGATGAGAAAACCTCGCCCTGAATCGGGCGCGCGAACTGAGACTTCAAACGCACCGGTCCAAGCGGACCGCGCTCCGTCGCGCCGTTGACGCGACGTGCTTCGTAATAGCGATTGGCTTGATAGAAACCCTTGAACGGTTCGCGGCTCACGATGATCTTGTTCAGCCACTTGACGGAATCCATGCCGTACCAGCCGGGCACGATCGCGCGAAGCGGACCGCCGTGCGAATCGGGCAAGGCTTCACCGTTCATTCGATAAACGACCAGCGTGTTCGGATCGAGAGCTTTCGCGAGCGGGATGCTCCGCGCGTAAGCGTCTATAGAAACCCCTCCCGCTTCGCGATCCGATCCGCCATCGGCCCCGAGCAGCACTACCTCGGCTGCGCCGTGAAGATTGACGGCTTGAAGCAGCGAGCCGAGTCGCACCCCGATCCATCTCGCGTTGGAAACGCCGCCCCATCCGACGAGATTCCCCGCGCACTCCAATGTGACGACCTGTTCGACCGCTGGCAGTTTTGTCAGTTCGTCCATCGCGAAGACGCGCGGCCGGCCGTCGCCCCCCGAGATCGTGACACTCCACCGCGACGGTTCAATTCGCGGCATGCCGAAATGGCTTCGCACAAAGAACTCGTTGTTCGGCGTGATCCAGTCTTTCAGCGCAGCGAAATTGAAAGCGCGGCTGAACGGCGCGGCGGGAGTTGTGATGGGAGGTTGTTGAGCCCGGATCACACGCGCCGGCAAACCTTGCGCGATGGCGATGCCAGCGGCGAGCCACGAGATGCCGCCGATGAACTCGCGACGGCTGACTTCGTCTCTTTGGTCATCCCTCACGCGATGATGGCTCCGGTTGCTCGACACCTGAAGTTGAGTTTAGCGGGCGCAATGAGTACACTCAACCGGTCTTATTGTATTACAGCGGGCTCAGTTTCCACACGGTGCCTCGATAATAAACACGGCGGACAGCTTTTGATTCGAGCGAGCCTTCCGGCAGCAGTAGCGAAACGGCCGGCGGCATCTTCGTTAGAGCCCAGACGGGGCAACTCGGAGGAATATCGACATGCAGATCACCAGGCGAGTCTCCAACAATGACGGCTTAACGATCAAACTTTCTCGCGTCCCTCGTCATCGAGTTACGCAAGGCGCACCGCTTCGGGTTGTGATTGCGGTAGCAATCGTCGCGCTTGTTTCGCTCGGCGCAGTCATCAATGCCCAGTCAACGCAGCAAGCTCCCGCTCGGACGAACAAGCTCGATCAAATGGTCGCGATGCGCGACGGGGTCGGGCTCGCGACTAGCATCTATTTGCCTCGAGGCCAGGGGCCGTGGCCCGCCGTGCTGGTGCGAACGCCTTACGGTAAAGACCTGCAGGCGACCGGAAACACTCTGTGGACCAACCGCGAGTTCGCGCTTGTCGTTCAGGACTGCCGCGGGAGCTTCAAGAGCGAGGGTGAGTACCGGCCGTTTATGACTGATCACGTCGACGGCTACGACACCATCGAGTGGATCGCGAAGCAGCCGTGGTCCAACGGCAAGGTCGGAATGTACGGCGCCTCGGCGATGGGAATTGCTGCGAATCTCGCCTCGATGATGAACCCACCACATCTTGTCGCAAACTTCGTGATGGTTGCACGCGCGAGTCTCTACAATCAATCGGCGTTTATCGGCGGAGTCTATCGAAAGGAGCTCAACGACCCGTGGTTGAAACGCCAAAAAGCTGAATGGGTTATCGCCGAGACGATCAAGCACAACGTCTACGACGGCTTTTTTGACCTGGCTGAAATGCCCAAGCACTGGCACGAGATTCACGTGCCGGTCTACAACTACGGCGGCTGGTACGACATTTTTGGGCAAGGCAACATCGACAACTTCGTGGGCCTGCAATCGGCGGGCGGGGGGCTCGCGGCCGGAAATCAAAAGCTGATCATGGGTCCCTGGGGCCACGGAAAAGTCGAAGAAGTAAAGTACCCCACAGACTCAGTGGTCAATGCCACCGAAGAAGCGATGCGCTGGTTTGACTACTGGCTCAAGGGAAAAGACAACGGCATTATGGAAGAACCGCCGGTCCGTTACTACGTTATGGGCGACGTCGCTAACTCTCAAGCTCCGGGTAACGAGTGGCGAACCGCGCTTGCCTGGCCGGTTCCAGCGAAACCGACTTCCTATTTCCTTAAGCCCGGCGGTGCGCTCAGTGAGAAAATGGCTGTCGAGCCCGAGAGCGCCGACACTTACAGCTACGATCCCAAGAACCCGGTTCCTACCATCGGCGGAGCGAACCTGAGCATCAAGAAAGGTCCGATGGACCAGCGCGCGGCCGGTGATCGAAAAGACATCCTCAAGTTTGTCACGCCCGTTCTAACATCACCGATCGAGGTGACTGGCCGGGTGAATGTCGAGCTGTGGGCTGAGAGCGATGCGCCGGACACCGACTGGATGGCGAAGCTTGTCGATGTGTATCCGGATGGCTCTGAACGATTGGTGCTTGACTCGGCGGTGCGCGCGCGATTCCGCGACGGGTTCGATCACGGAGTCTTCATGAAAAAGGGCGAGGTGTACAAGTTCTCGATTGACCTGTGGTCAACAAGCATCGTCTTCAACAAAGGCCATCGCATTGCAATTCACGTAACCAGCTCAAACGATCCACGCTTTGACCCGAACCCCAACACCGGGAAACCGTTGAGGGCAGATGACGAGATGCGCGTCGCCAGGAATACGATTCATCACGATAGAACGCATCCGTCCCGAGTGTTGTTGCCGATCGTGCCGTCCTACAACGGCAAGCGGCCCTGAACCTCAATGGGATTAACACAACTCACCGGTGAAGTGCTCGACGAGAAATACCGGATCGAGAAGGAACTCGGCAAAGGTGGGATGGGCTCGGTCTATCTCGCGACGCACCTGGGCACCGGCAGGCCCGTCGCAGTCAAAGTCATCACGCCGCAGTTCATGATGAACGACGAGTTCGTCGAACGCTTCAGGCGCGAGGCAAAAGCTGCCGGCCGTCTGCATCATCCAAACGTGGTAAATGTGACTGACTTCGGCTTTGCGCGTGTTGACGGCGAGCGAATCGCATACC